>CAZBKC010000082.1:4185-10229 GCA_964492345.1 uncultured Steroidobacter sp.
TAGTTGTACTTGAGATAGCTCTGCCAGGTTTCCACCGGCACGGTGGTGAAGAACCTGCCGAGCTGATCCACCGCGTCGAGTTCCGCGATCACGAATTCCTTCTGCTCGTTGAAACCTGCCGCGCCGAGAATAGCGGCCCACGGATACTTGCCGCCGAGTTTGTCGAGCTGGTCGCGCGTGCGCAGGTTGTAGGTCAGTTCGCGTTCGCGACGCTTGGCCACCGGCCAGTGGCGTCTGGCGATCTGCGTTTCGAGATCGAGGATCGCCTGCGCCTGCTTCGCCCCATCGGGTTCGCGCGCCAGCGTCAGCATCTTTTCGATGTGCGTGCGAAATTTTTCGCGGGTCGCCTTCAGTTCGGCGTCGTCCTTCAGGTAGTAGTCGCGCTCGGGCAGGCTGAGACCGGCCTGGCCGATGCCGACGATGTAGCGATCCGGATTCTTTTCGTCGATGGTGACGGCCGGATTGATCGGCGTCTGCAGTCCCAGATCCGGACGGCCCATCAGCGTGGCGATGTCCGCATGCGTTTTCACAGCAGCAATGTCGCTGAGTCCGGCGCGCGCAGGCTCCATCCCCGCCTGGTCGATCGCATCGACGTCGATGTACGACGAGTAGAAGTCGTGCACCTTCTGCTCGGGACTGCCCGCTGCCGCATTCGCGGGCAGCGTCTTGATGATCTCCTGGATCTGCGCTTCCGCTTCGACCGCGAGCTTGGTGAACATGCTCCAGCGGCTCAGGTCCGGCGGGATGCTGTTCGCGGCGAGCCACTTGCCGTTCGCGTACTTGTAGAAGTCATCGCCCGGCTTCACGCTCGTGTCCATGCCGGCGATATCGAACCCCCAGTCGCCGATGGTCGCCTTCGGTGGTGGCGGCGGCGGCGCTGCAGGCGCAGGGTCGGGCGAGCGGGAACAGGCGCCGATCGCGAGGATCAGCAGGGCGGACGCGCTGGTGCCAGCGACGCGCAGCAACGGGAATCTCATTCGTGCAATCTCCGGGACCCGCACGGGGAAATCGTGAGTTGTCGTACCAGGCAGTTCCAGAGCCTACCCGTTGCCCGCAACGGCCGACAATATCGGTTACGCGCGCTCAGGTATCAGCAATTGCTTGCATCGCCGCTTGTACACAATTCGATCGGAGTTACCGCATAGAGGAATTCAGATGCGTACCCTTGTGCATACGTTGGCCGCCCTCCTGCTGTTCCCTGTCTGGATCGCGCCCGCCTTCGCGGCGGACGACTTCAAGGTCATCAAGCTCGAACAGGATGTACGCAATCTGGAGCGCGAGGTACGGGAACTGCAGCGTCAGCTGGCGGATCTGCAGCAACGCAGCAATGCCGCGACCGGAACGCGGCCTGCTTCGATGCCGCAGGCGACGCCGTCGACAGGCACTGGCGGTCAGTGGCTGAATGCGGCGAACTGGAAACGCGTGCGCCCCGGCATGGAGGAGCTCGAAGTCATTTCGCTGCTGGGTCCGCCCACGTCGCTGCGCGGTGCCGCCGACTCGCCGTCACGCACATTGATGTATGCGATGGAAATCGGCTCGTCCGGATTCCTGAGCGGCAGCGTGCAACTGCGCGATCGCGTCGTGGTCGAGGTGTCGCCACCGGTGTTGAGGTGAAGACGAAATTCGGAGGCCGCGAAAGACCGCATAAAAGAAAAAGTCTTTTCCAGAAGAAGAGATCTTTCCTTTATGCGGTCTTTTGCGGCCGCTCTCTTCCTGTCTTGCTACTTCCTCTTCCGCGTCCGGCACAGCCGCTCGAAGCCGCTCGCGATGAACGGCACCATGCGCGCGTGGATGGCGTTGAAGTCGCTCGACTTGCACAGGCTGTTGGAGAGGCGGTCGATGCGGCCGGTCTGTGACAGCGTGAGCGTGAGTGCGCCGGACAGGAAGTGATAGCTCCAGAACAGGTCCTTTTCGTCGACGCCCGGCAGTGCCTTGCGCAGGGCCTCCAGCAGGCGGTGGATCACGCGGTCGAAGGTCTTGCCCATGGTCTCGCCGCCCCACGCAGGCGTGTTGTTGACCTGCGCCACCAGCGCGAAATAGTTGTGCCAGCCGGGATCGCCCTGCGCCGCGCGCACGTGCATGGGTTCCAGGAACGCATTGATGACGCCTTCCACCGTGATGGCTGATCCGGCAGCGCGTTCGTAGGCATCGATCGAATCGATGCGTTCCTTGTTCATGATCTCGGCGCGGCGCGAGAACACCGCATCGAAGAGGCCGCGCTTGGTATCGAAGTAGTAGTGCAGCAGCGCCGTGTCGACCCTGGCCTGCTCCGCGA
This sequence comes from uncultured Steroidobacter sp., assembly GCA_964492345.1. Taxonomy (GTDB): domain Bacteria; phylum Pseudomonadota; class Gammaproteobacteria; order Steroidobacterales; family Steroidobacteraceae; genus Steroidobacter. The sequence goes on from CAZBKC010000082.1 coordinate 6,461, forward strand.
CTTCGCGGATCGTGACGCCCCAGAAGCCATGAGCGGAGAACTGTGCCTCGGCGGCATCGAGAATCCGCTCGCGCTTGTCGGATGCCATATCGTCGCGCGGCGGCCGGCCGGGCGGGCGGCCGCGCCGGCGGGGCTGGGAACTGGCTCGGGTCCGCGCCGGTCTGCCCGGATTCTTCTTGGTCTTCGCCTTCACTTCATCCCTCTGCGGTGGATCGCGCCGGTATGCACTGCAATGAAACACAGCGGCCCTGCGCTGCGCAAATTCATTTGCGCCGCAGTATGCTTCGCCGCGCCGCAAAATATTTCATCGCTCAATGAATAATTGACAAGCGGCGGCGGCGGGGAGCAATCTCGGCATAAATCATCGCTTGATGAATAAATGCGATGAATCGTCAGCACTGGAATGTATCGGGGGAATTCAGCATGTCCGCTTCAACATCGCGTTCGCTTCTTTCCTGCGCCGTTGCCGCCGCCGTCGCTGCGGGCGCGCTCATCGACGTCTCGCCTGCCCATGCTGCGGAAGCGGCTGTGCAGAACGAACTCGCCATCGAAAGCGTCGTCGTCACCGCGCGGCGGCGCGAAGAGAGCCTGCAGGACGTGCCGGTTGCGATCACTGCCCTCACCGCCGATCAGTTGCAGAACCAGTACGTGCGCACGCTCGAAGACATGACAGCGTATGCGCCGAACATCAAGGTGAACGCCGGCCGCGCCACGAGCAGCACCATCAATGCCTACATCCGCGGCGTCGGTCAGAACGATCCGCTGTGGGGCTTCGAACCGGGCGTCGGCATCTATCTCGATGATGTCTACATCGCGCGTCCGCAGGGGGCGCTGCTCGACGTGTACGACGTCGATCGCATCGAGATCCTGCGCGGTCCGCAGGGCACGCTGTACGGCAAGAACACCATCGCCGGAGCGATCAAGTACGTCACGCGCGATATCGTCGGCGATCCGGCGCTGAACGCGACGCTGACGGCGGGCAGCTACAACCAGCTCGACGCCAAGCTGAGCGGCTCGGTGCCCGTCGTTGCCGATCACATGTATGTCGGTGCGGCGGTCGCCTACCTGCAGCGCGATGGCTACGGCGAAATCGTCGACGACGGCAGCGTGCGCGCGAACACGCATGTCGGCCAGGACGTTTCCGACAAGGACGTGCTCGCCGCACGCGCCAACGCGACATTCCTGTGGGGCAGCGACGGCCGGCTGAAAATTCTCGCCGACTACATCCAGGACGATTCGAATGCGACCGGCGGCCAGCGTCTCAACGACATCGTCATGCCGCGCCTGAACGATCGCTACGATCAGCGTACCGACATGCCCGTCGATCAGGACGAATTCACCGCCAAGGGCGTGTCGGCCACCTATACCCAGGGGCTGGGCGATTCCTTCGACCTGAAACTCGTCGGCGCCTACCGCGAAGGCAAAGGCAACCAGTTCATCGATTTCGAAGAACTCGCGGGCAACTTCTTCCAGGTGCCTGCGGAGTATTCCGACGACCAGACCAGCGCCGAAGCGCAGCTCACCTACACGGGCGATCGCCTCAAGGGCGTGGCCGGCGTGTACTACTTCAGCGGCACGGCGAGCGGTGCCTTCGACGCATCGCTCGGCGCGCTGAACCTCACGTCACTGACCAAGGGCTCCGTCGATACGGACAGCATCGCCGTCTACTTCGACACCACCTGGTCGCTGACCGACCGCCTCAACCTGAGCGTGGGCGCGCGCTGGAACGAGGACGACAAGACGGCGACGGTGTTCGTGCAGCAGTATGTCGGCCAGCTCGCCAACGACGCGACGCTGTTCGATCAGAACAACGTGCCGGCCGGCTTCGTCGCGCTCGGCGCGCCGCAGACGAACTACACCGCCTCGCGCAAGTTCTCGGATGTGTCGCCGCGACTGGGCTTCGACTTCAAGTTCACCGACAACGTGCTCGCGTACGTGAGCTACGCGCAGGGCTTCAAGAGCGGCGGCTTCGACATGCGCGGCAACGAGGCCGCGAACCCCGCGACACGCGACGGCTACGATTCGGAAACAGCCGACAACTACGAGATCGGCATCAAGTCGACGCTGTTCGACGGCTCGCTGCAGCTCAACCTCACCGGCTTCTACACGCCGTACGAGGACGTGCAGATCACGACGCAGCAGTTCCAGCTCGTCAACGGCCTGCCAACCAATGTGACCGCCGTGCTGAACGCGGGCGAACAGCTCAACAAGGGTGTTGAACTCGAATCCCTGTGGCGGCCGCTGCCGGGCCTGACGCTCATGCTCAACGTCGGCTGGCTGGATACGCAGTTCGAGGACTTCCTCGTCGGCTGCACGCCACCGGCCGCGGGTTGCACCTTCGATGCCAGCTCGATCAACACGCCGATCAACGCGCCGGAATGGACCGGCTTCTTCGGCGCGAATTACGAATGGAGCCTGGGTGCAGGCACGCTGTCGGCGCACGCCGGCTATCAGTACCGCAGCGAGACCAAGATCGGCTCCACCAGCACGCTGCCGGCGAACACTCGCACCGACCAGCCTGCCTACGACATCCTCGACCTCGGTGTCGCCTACACCACGGCCAGCGAAGCCTGGCGCTTCGCGATCGAAGGCAAGAACGTCACGGACGAGTGGTATCGCGTGGCCGGCTACGAGTTCGGCGTGGTGCCGATCCAGGGCGCACCGCAGATCGGCTTCTACGGCGCACCGCGCACGGTTGCCTTCATCGCGACGTACAAGTATTGATGCGATCCTCGCGCGCCCCCCTCCTGACCGGAGGAGGGGGCGCACTTTGACCGTCCCGCTGATTCACCCCATTCATGACCCGCAGCATCCTCATCACCGGCGCCGCCAGCGGCATTGGCCTCGCACTGACGCAGCGATTCGCCGCGACCGGCCAGCGCGTCATCGCCTGCGATCTGCGCGAGGACTCGCTGCAGAAGCTGCGACAGCAGGTGGGCGGATCGATCCGCACGCTGGCATTCGATGTCGCCGACGCGCGCCAGATCGAATCCGCGATGGCACAGGTCGGCGACGATCCGCCGGCCATCCTCATCAACAATGCCGGCCTGCAGCATGTTGCGCCGCTGGAGGAGTTCCCGCCCGAGAGATGGCAGCAGCTCATCGCGGTCATGCTGACCGGCGCGGCATTGCTGACTCGCGCCGTGCTTCCCGCGATGCGCGAACGCAACTACGGCCGCATCGTCAACATCGGATCGATCCACGGACTCATCGCATCGCCGTTCAAGAGCGCGTATGTCGCCGCCAAGCACGGCCTCATCGGCTTCAGCAAGTCGGTTGCGCTCGAGACCGGCGATGCCGACATCACGATCAACACCGTCTGTCCCAGCTACGTGAAAACACCGCTGGTCGAATCGCAGATCGCCTCGCTCGCGGCCACGCACGGCCTGACGCCCGAGCAGGTCGTCGAAGAAATCATGCTGAAGCCGATGCCGAAGCGGCAGTTCATCAGCCTCGAAGAACTGACCGGCACGGTGGAATTCCTGCTGAGCGACGCTGCCCGCAATATCACCGGCCAGTGCATCACGCTCGATGGCGGCTGGACGGCGCAGTAGATGAGGCTCTTCTTGTGAATCCGGCTTCAGCCCAATGGCACTAACTCAGCTTAGTGGCAATGTCACTTACTTAACGAGTTGACGGTTGACAGTTGGCGGTTGACGGCCAGAAAAATGCCTTCCTTTCCGACCGTCAACGGACAACTGTCAACCCGCTTAACTAACCGGTCTTGGCGGATTCGAGGGGTATCAAGGGAGTAAGTGCTTGATTGAAC
>CAZBKC010000083.1:0-1021 GCA_964492345.1 uncultured Steroidobacter sp.
ACAGGATCAGGTTGAACGCGACCGTCACGCGCTCGCGCGTCGCACCACCGCCGACGTCCAGGAAGTTCGCCGGGGAGCCGCCGTGCAACTGAATGAGATCCATCGTGGCCATCGCAAGGCCGGCGCCGTTCACCATGCAGGCGATATCACCGTCCAGCGAAACGTAGTTGAGTTCGTGCTGGGCCGCGGCACGCTCCATCGCGTCTTCCTGGCTGTCATCGCGCCAGGCAGCCAGATCCTTGTGACGGAAGAGCGCGTTGTCTTCGATGTTGATCTTGGCATCCAGCGCGACCAGCTTGCCCTCGCCCGTCACGATCAACGGGTTCACTTCAACCAGCGCGCAATCCTTTTCCAGATACAGCTTGTAGAGCGCCTGCGCGATGTGCGTGAACTCATCGATCTGCTTGCCTTCCAGCCCGAGGCCGAATGCGAGCACGCGGCATTGCGAGGGCTGCAGGCCCGCAGCGGGGTGCACGTTTACGCGGATGATCTTTTCCGGTGTGTGCGCCGCCACTTCTTCGATGTCCATGCCACCGGCAGCCGAGGCGATGAATGCGATATGGCCCTTGTCGCGATTCAGGACGAGGCTGAGGTACAGCTCCTTCGCAATCTTTGACCCTTCTTCAACGAAGACCTGATGGATAGGCAGACCTTCCGCTCCGGTCTGGTGCGTAACCAGCCGCTTGCCGAACATCGCCTCGGCCGCCTCGGCTGCCGCCTCCGGCGAATCGACGAGTTTCACGCCACCGGCCTTGCCGCGACCGCCCGCATGGACCTGGGCCTTCACGACCCACTTGACTCCGCCGATCTTGCGTGCCGCTTCCGCAGCCTCCGCTCCGGTGGATGCCACCAGCCCGTTCGGGACCGGGATTCCATAGCGCGCGAACAGCTGCTTCGACTGGTACTCGTGCAAATTCATCGGAAGGAAGTCTCGTGTGGGCCAGCGGGAAAGGGCGCGTATTCTGGAGGAATTCGCCGGTGATGCAAAGACGGGATCGGGCTGGGGGCTGGGGGCTGCGGG
>CAZBKC010000083.1:1031-10148 GCA_964492345.1 uncultured Steroidobacter sp.
GCTGCGGGCTGGAGGTCAGAAGAGAAGCGTTCGTCGCACTTGAATCTCCGGCGATTGATTCCAGCACATGCGATGCACTGTTCGATCTCTGTCTTGCGTTTTGCCTCCAGCCTCCAGCCCCCGGTCCCCGGCCCTCTTCCCCATGCTAATTTGCAGCAATGAAACTTTCCGACCAGCTCGCACTGAGTTCTTCCGCCGATCTGGCCTGGCGCGTCCTCACGCTGGTCAACGTCTTCCGGCTGCTCGTGCCGCTGCTGCTCGCGATCCTGTTCCTGACCTTGTCGCCCAGTCCGGTCGGTCAGGCCCGTCCGGCCATCTTCATCGGCGCGTCCCTTGCCTACTTCCTGTTCGCACTTGGATCCATCCCGGCCATCAGGCATCGGCGACCGACGATAGAAATCCAGACGCTGGTCGGCGCCTGTGCCGATATCGTCGCCATTGCCCTGCTCACCTATTCCAGCGGTGGAATGGGCAGCGGCCTCGGGGCGGTGCTGGTGCTGCCGATCGCTGCAGCAAGTTTCATCGTCGGGCAGCGTATCGCACTGCTGTTCGCAGCGCTCGCGGCGCTTGCACTCCTGTTGCAACAGGGAATGGCGGCACTCACCACGCCTGCGGAGGCCGGCGACTTCACGGCTGCAGGCATCGTGGGCGCGATCATCTTCATCATGACCCTGAGCATCGGCCCCATGAGCCGCAGCTTGCGCGAAAGCGAAGAGCGCGTGCGGCAACGCGAGGCCGATGCCGCCAACCTCGCCGAGCTGAACCAGTTCATCGTCCAGCACCTGCGCGAGAGCATCCTGGTCGTCGATGAGAACGACAGCATACGGCTGATCAACGAGTCGGCGTCGCAACTGCTGAAGCACGGTCTGGTCACTCGCGGCACGCCGCTCGGCGAAGTCTCACCGCGACTGCTCTACCTGCTGGGAACCTGGCGCGCGCACTCCTACGACTGGCAGATGAGTTCGCTCTCGGTGGTCGCGGCCGATGGCGGCAGCATCGTGCAGCCGCACTTCGTTTCGCTCGACATCGAAAGCAAGGGCCCGACACTGATCTTCCTCGAAGACATGACGTTGATTGCCGAGCGCGTGCAGCAATCCAAGCTCGCCGCCCTCGGCCGGCTGAGCGCAAGCATCGCTCACGAAATCCGCAACCCCGTCGGCGCCATGAGCCACGCGGCGCAATTGCTGGCAGAAGCCCCGTCGCTGAGCCCGCAGGAAAAGCGGCTCACGGACATCATTACGAACAACGGCGAGCGGGTCAGCACCATCATCGACAACGTCCTGCAGCTCTCCAGGCGCGACACCACCCGCCAGGAACGCATCGAACTGAACGGCTGGATGCGCGAATTTCTGGCGGAATTCCGCCAGACCTCGCAGATCGGCGAGAATGTCCTGCGCTTCAATGCCCTGGTTTCGGACCTGGAAGTACGCGTCGATCCGACCCATCTGCATCAACTGATATGGAACCTTTGCGAGAACGCACTGAAATACGGCCGCGCTACGGACGGCGCAAGCCATGTCGAAATCAACACCGGCCGCATCCCGACGTCCGAGCGCCCATACCTGGAAGTACTGGACCGTGGCCCGGGGATTGCCGCATCGGACGCCGAGCGCATCTTCGAGCCGTTCTATACAGGCGGCAAAGGCGGCACGGGACTGGGTTTGTTCATCGCGCGGGAACTGGCGCATAGCAACCGCGCGGTGCTCGCTTACGAACCCCGCGTCGGCGGCGGCGCGAGCTTCAGGCTCGTGTTTGCGGATCCGCAGCGGTGGGAGTAGCCTCCCGACAAAACAGACCAGTCAGTAGACCAGTCGGAAGCGACATGAAAGGAATGAAGATCGAAATCGGCGCTTACGAGGCCAAGACCCGGCTGCCCGAGCTGTTGCAGCAGGTTCGCGCAGGCAAGCGATTCACAATCACCAATCGCGGACAGGCGATCGCCGACCTGATTCCCAGCCGCTCTGCCAAGCGGCGCGACAAGGCCGCAGCCGTCGCGAAGTTTCAGATGTTCATCCGCAATCACCCGGTCGAGGGGAAGGCCCGGATTCGCGATCTGATGGCTGAGGGCCGTGAGTGAACTTCGTCCTCGATGCATCGGTAACCATGACGTGGCTGCTGGCCGATGGTTCGTCGTCCGCCGTCAGCTATTCACGCGATGTGCTGAACGCAGTCGCACGCAAGGACACCCAGCCCGTCGTACCGGCCACCTGGGCCCTCGAGGTTTCGAATGTCATCGCACGAGCTGAATCCCGATCGCTGCTGACCGAAGCTCAGAGCGAAGCATTCCTGGAGATGCTCGACGAACTCGACGTGGACGTGGACTCGGCCACCTTCAACAAAGCGCTCTCGGACACACTGCAGCTCGCCCGGCGTTATCATCTGTCGACTTACGATGCGTCGTATCTGGAAGTCGCCCTGCGCGAGGGCCTGCCTCTCGCCACGCTCGACGACGACCTGCGCAAAGCGGCAAAGAAAGCCGGCGTGACGCTGTTTGGAGTTTGAAGATGCAGAAGCCGGTGAGATCGAAGACAGGAAGTGGCTGGAGACTGGAGACTGGAGGCTGGGGGCGGAAAAGAGGAAGATGAGCGCAACAATCCAGGGAGGGATTCATGCGCGATCACAACCGTTTGCGGGCCTTTGAGCTGGCTGACCGGCTTGCTTTGAGTGTTTATAGAGAGTCGCAGTGCTTACCACGCAGCGAAGAGTTCGGACTGAAGTCACAGATTCGGCGCGCCGCTGTCTCCGTCGCAAGCAACATCGTCGAGGGATGTGCCCGAAGCAGCCAGGCGGAGTATCTGCGCTTTCTCGACATCGCTTATGGATCAGTCAAAGAACTGGAGTATCAGATCGGTCTCTGCCAACGACTCGACCTGCTGACACCGGAATCGGCAAACAGGCTCAGCACAGAATGCGCAACAGCGGCAAAGTCCCTTTGCAGACTGATCATGGCGTTGCGCGAACACGCGTGACCGTAGTTGCACGGCACGCTTTCAGGTTCGCTTCCGACTGCCCCCAGCCCCCAGCCCCCAACCCTCAGCCTCGTCCCTGACCATGCCCCGCGCCCTCATCATCGACGACGAACCCGACATCCGGGAACTGCTGAGCATCACGCTCGAACGGATGAACCTGGAGATCACAACCGCCGACACCGTCGCGGCCGGTCTGAACGCACTGCGATCCGCAACCTTTTCGCTTTGCCTCACGGACATGAAGCTGCCCGATGGCAACGGCCTCGACATTGTCGATTGGATTCAGAAGCACAAGCCGCATACACCCGTCGCTGTCATCACCGCGCACGGCAACGTCGAGTCGGCAGTACGCGCACTCAAGCTCGGCGCGTTCGATTTCATCTCCAAGCCGCTCGACCTGGCGGCGCTTCGGAAACTGATCGGCGCCACGCTCAAGCTCGGCGAGGGCGCGGAGAGCACGATCCAGTTGCCGCAGGTCAAGCTGCTGGGGCAATCGCAGAAGATGGAGCAATTGCGCGAGCTGATCGAACGCGTCGCGCGCAGCCAGGCACCGGTACATATCTATGGTGAGTCCGGCACAGGCAAGGAACTCGTCGCTCACCTGATCCACGACGCCAGCGCGCGACGCGACGGTCCGTTCGTACCCGTGAACTGCGGTGCCATCCCGACGGAGCTGATGGAGAGTGAGCTGTTCGGGCACAAGAAAGGCAGCTTCACTGGCGCGGTCGCGGACAAGCAGGGACTGATTCAATCCGCGGAAGGTGGAACGCTGTTCCTCGATGAAATCGCGGACCTGCCGCTGCACATGCAGGTCAAGTTGCTGCGGGTAATACAAGAGAAGAGCGTGCGGCCGGTGGGTGAGTCGCGAGAGATTCCGACGGACTTCCGGTTACTGTCGGCGACACACAAGAATCTTGCGGCATTGGTCGCCGAAGGAAAATTCCGCGAAGATCTCTTTTATCGCGTGAATGTGATCGAAGTGCGTGTACCGTCGCTGCGCGAGCGGCTCGAAGACATTCCCGAACTGGTCGACTCGATGATTGCGAAGTTGGGCAAGCAGGTTGGCAACCGCGATCTCAGCATCACGGACGGCGCGATCAAGACGCTCAACAGCTACCACTTTCCCGGCAACGTCCGCGAACTGGAGAACGTACTGGAGCGAGCGGCAACGCTCTGCAGCGGCGGCGTGATCGACGCCGGCGATCTGCAATTGCGGCCAAAGGTGACTGCGCAGGACGCCGCCGTGCCGAACAGCAATGTCTCACCTGGCGAGAATCTGGGTGAAGCTCTCGAAGACATCGAGCGCGACGCGATCGTCAGGGCGCTGGAACAGACCCGTTACAACAAAACCAAGGCAGCGGCGCTGCTGGGCATGACGTTCCGATCGCTGCGGTACAGGATCAAGAAGCTCGGGATCGAATAGCGACGATTTTCTGCCCCCTCCTCCACTTGCGGGGGAGGGTTGGGGTGGGGGCAACGGCGCGAGAGCGCGTGCCGTCGCACGCGGCCCGCATCCTGCGGGTCGACGTGATTCGGGACTCGTGATTCGTAACTCGGCAGAGGGGGCCAGCGATACCAGCGCCTGCATCAGCCGTTCGAGCGAAATGCTCTTTGAAGTCCTTCCTGACGGCCCGGTCAATGCCGGCGCAGCGTTACGCCGGTCGAAGCCGCGGATGCATCCCGCCCCCACACCATGAAAATTGAAACCCTGCCTTTCAATTTTCATGGTGCGCTTCGCCCATGATCACCCGCGACAGACTGCTGGCCCGCATACGCGCAGCGCTCAGACACGAACCGGCCGTTGCACTACTGGGCCCGCGGCAATGCGGCAAGACGACACTTGCGCGGATGCTCCTGTCTCCTGATTCGGAAAATTACTTCGACCTGGAAGCTCCAGCCAGCCTCAGACGGCTCGAACAGGCGCAGACCGCGCGCGGAACTGCGCGGCCTTGTCGTCATCGACGAAGTGCAGCGGCGCCCCGATCTCTTTCCGATTCTTCGAGTCCTCATCGACCGGGCCCGCTCCCCTGCCAGGTTTCTACTGCTCGGAAGCGCATCACCCACCCTGCTGCGCCAGTCGTCGGAATCGCTGGCCGGCCGCATCGAAGTGATCCAGACGGCTGGCTTCACGAGCCAGGAGGTCGGACGGCAACGACTCGACCGGCTGTGGCTGAGGGGCGGGTTTCCGCGATCATTTCTGGCGGCTTCCGAAGCGCGCAGCTTTTCATGGCGCAGGCAGTTCATCGGCACTTTCCTCGGGCAGGACATCCCCCAGCTCGGCATTCGCATTCCTGCGCCGCAGCTGGAACGCTTCTGGACGATGCTCGCGCATTATCATGGCCAGATCTGGAATGCTGCCGAGCCTGCGGGTTCCCTCGGGCTGTCGCAACCCACTGTACGCAGCTATCTCGATCTCTTGACCAGCGTCTACATGGTCCGCCAACTGCAGCCCTGGCACGAAAACCTTGCCAAGCGGCAGGTCAAGTCGCCCAAGATCTACCTGCGGGACACGGGACTTCTGCATGCGCTGCTGGGACTGCGAACGCGCAGCGACCTGCTTTCGCATCCCAAACTCGGCGCCTCCTGGGAAAGCTTCGTCATCGACGAACTGCTACGCAGCTTCGAACCCGATCACGCCTATTTCTGGGCGACGCATCAGGGTGCCGAACTCGACTTGATGCTGATGCGGGGCTCACGGCGTATCGGCATAGAGATCAAGCGGAGCGACGCACCGGGATTCACTCCGTCGATGCGCTCAGCACTGGAGGATCTGCGCCTGCACAAGCTCTGGGTGATCTACCCCGGCGCCGAGCGCTACAAACTACGTGAACGCGTAACCGCCCTGCCGCTCGACGCGGCGTTGGCGATGAGTGCGCGCGAGTTTCTCTGAGCTGCGGGTCGGCGTGATTCGTAACTCGTGATTCGTAACTCGGCAGAGGGGGCCAGCGATACCAGCGCTGCAAGCCGTTCGAGCGAAACGCTCTTGAAGTCCTTCCTGACGGTCCGGTCAATGCCTGCGCAGCGTTACGCGGTTCGCTCGCGGCGAGGCCGGCCACGGCGCGGATGACCGCGACTTGCCCGCTGCGGGGCCGTGTAGGTCGTCATGGCCTCTGCAACACCGAGACTGAATGGATTGCGGACGATGACACTCCCGTACGTCGCGCGGTCCTGCAGATCTTCAGTCAGCAACAGTGCGCACTCCTGCAACTGCGCAGCGGCAACGATGAGGCTGTCCCACCAGCTCAACCGGTATCGCAGCTCGACATCGTGCGCACGCAGTAACAACTCCATATCCGTCGGCTGCGGATTCCAAGTCAGCAGATCCCGGATCTCTTCCCAGGCTTCCGATGGCGATAAGGCGGGTTTGATCTTTCGAGTAAAGGTCACGTAGCACTCGTTCAGCACCTGCATGCTGGTGCGGCCGAGATGGTCATGCCAGAGCCGTTCGAGCCACTCTCTGGCAAGCGGCTGCTTCATCCGTTCGTTCGCCTGCTGTGCGTATACGAAAACATTCGTATCAACGAAGATTGGCGCGGTCATACAGCTCATCGCGTGCAGGCTTGTGCCCTTCCACCCAGTCGAACTCGAACGGCTTCCGTGAAAGCTGGCGCCGCATCGCCTGGTTGTAGTCGCGCACTTCCCGCAGGCGTTCCTGCAACATTTCGCCCAGCAAGCGAGACACACTTTTCCCCTGCCGGGCAGCGTAGATGCGTACCCAGTGGGCAGTCTTCTCGTCGAGCGTGATCGTGATGTTCTTCAAGGGCGTGAGGTCGTTCAGCCAATGGAAATTAATATACACGAAGTTCGTGTAATTATCCTTGGAAGTAATGACGGGACGGACTGAGGACATCCCCGACCGGTGGATTGGATGATCACGAGATCGGGGAAACAGATCGCGATCTGCGGCCCAGCATCACCGACGGTATGGGCGCCTGCGGCAATTGCTTCAGGATTCCACGTAGTCAGACACTTCTTCCGCTACCTCCGGCGGCAACTCCACGCCCTCGTAAATCTCGCAGAGCCTGAAATAGGCACGCAGACAAGTGATCTCCACGACATCGTCGGGCTGGTTCAGCACATAGCCTCTCCATCCGTTGCCTTCGCGCCGATATAGCTCCACACGAAGCCGATCCTGATCGACGATGACGTACTCGCGCAGTGATTCCAGCGTCATGTAGCTCGCACGCTTCTCACGCCGATCGATACTTGCGGTCGAGGGCGATAGCACTTCGGCAACGAAGCACACACGAGTCACATAACGCTCTTCTGTGTCTCCTCGATCGCAGCAAACGCTGAGATCGGGATAATAAAAGCTGTTGTGCGCCTCTACGTACACTTTCATGTCGGAGCCGAACACCTCACAACCGCCGCGGGCCCTGGCCATGTTCCAGACACGGCCCAGGAGATTGGCAGCGATGAGGTTGTGACGTCGCTTTGCGCCAGCCATGGCGTAGGTTTCCCCGTCGACGTACTCGTGCTTGATCGGGCTACCCTCCTCGCGCTCAAGATACTGGGCAGCAGTCAAAGGCTCGGGTTTGGGCTGCATTGCTAGGTCTCCAGGCACTGACTGGAACGACGGCATCTTGAATCTATCAGAAAACGAAGAACACCCGCCGGCGAAGCACCCGGCAGTTCGACCTTCTGCTGCTCGGGAGTGCACCATCGACTTCCCCATTTGTATGCGCCTCCACCGTCGAAAGGCGGATAGCGCTGGTCGGTAATCCGGAAAGCCGTGGTCCGGGTTTCAGACCGGGAGACCATGAATGCCGCGTTCCATCACGGCTTCGACGCGTCGGGCGCCGATTTCCGACCGCAACGTCGGTCATCACGGGCCAGCGTCTTCGCAGGTCGCGTGCCTTGTTAGGCGCTCTTCTTGTGACGAGCAATGAGTTCACGAACGTTCACTGAGCTGAATTCCTTTCGCCTCTCTGCCGCCTAACGCATAGATCAGGACGTTGACCAACTATTGGCCCGCAACCGGCGCGTTGTGTTTCGCGCACGAGCCACAACAGCCCGGCGTCCCCGCCGATCAGCTCGGCAGCAGTTCGATGCCGGCCATCGAGGCGGCGGCACGGTCGAAGGTCATGGTCTTGCGACATCCGGCGGCGCGCGCACATTCAGCAATCAAGGCATCGCTGAAATCTGCCTTGGACTCGATATAGCCGCGCATCGCTCTCCACACCGACTCCGCCGCTTCAATCTGCAACTGCTCGGTGGTCAACAAGCCCTCGATGACCGCCGCGATCTGTGAACGACCGAGCGCATAGCATGAAGTCAGCACCCACACGATTTCGGCCAGCACTACCAGCGATACGTATCCCGGCTCGGCGGCCGAGAGGGATTTTTCCATGAGGCGCGACGCCGCAGCCGATTGTTTCGGATCGTCCTGGGTGAGGTAGCGGACGATGATATTTGTGTCGAGGCCGATCACGGCAGTCGGCCACCCTGCTTTGCGATGGCCCGGTTCATCTCTGCTATAGACACCGGCTTCTTCGGCTTCGGCACCATGCCCTTCAGGGTCCTGATGTCCCTCGTCGCGGGCCGGACGACGAATCCGTGCTCCGATTCGATGAACTCGATGCGATCACCCGCTTCAACACCGAGGCGCTCGCGCACGCTTTTCGGCAACGTGATCTGTCCCTTGCTGGTCAAGGTTGCGGTAGCCATGTCTGCCCTTTCCTAAGATTCCTTACCTTCTGGTAAGGAAAAATACAGGGAACGATGTCAGGGATCAATGATTGGCGTGATTCGAGACTCGTGATTCGTAACTCGGCAGAAGGGCTGCTGCCCAAGACGCGCCTGCATTCGCTCTCTCCGCTTCGCTGGGACACCTTGGATTGCGTCATTCCGATGCCGGCATGCGCTACGGAACACCCGCCATTTCCGTCTGCCCGGAGCTGATCGACATCCGCGTCGGGACCTCCGAGATCCCGATACACATTGCCGCTGCCGCGGATCACCTTGATTGATTCTTTCATCGCAACCGGATGGATCGCATCCGCCATCCAGCTTTCCCCCCACCTCACGCGCCTGCCCGCTTCCTTTCAGACGACTTTCTCTTCGACCGCGAAACCACTCTGACAATGCCGGCTCCCGCGGGGCCGAAGCCACTGAGCGCCACAGGCGGGCGATCCGGGAATTGCACGAT
>CAZBKC010000084.1:0-10148 GCA_964492345.1 uncultured Steroidobacter sp.
ACGAGAGCTTCGGCATCGCGCTCGAACGCAGCAAGTCGGAGCGCTACCTGTTCATCGGTTCGGAGAGCACGACCTCGTCGGAGTGGCGTTATGCGCTGGCGGGCGATCCGTCGTTTGCCTTCGAGGTGTTCGCGCCGCGCGCGCAGGACCACGAATACCAGATCGACCATCTCGACGACCGCTTTCTCGTTCGCACCAACTGGCGGGCACAGAACTTCCGCATTGCCGCCGCGCCCGTGGAGGATCGGCAGGAGCAGCGACAGCCGGATCGCTGGAGCGATGTGATCGCGCACGATCCGCAGATCTTCGTGCAGGATTTCGAAGTCTTCCGCGATTTCCTCGCCGTGAGCGAGCGTTCGGGCGGGCTGAGCAAGATCCGCGTACAGCGCTGGGGCGCAGCCGCGGAGCTGCTGCTGGCCGACGACCCCGCGTACACGATGCACCTGGGTTCGAATCCGCAGATCGATTCGCCGCGGCTGCGCTACGTGTACACCTCGATGACGACACCGGCGTCGACGTACGACATCGACATCCGCAGCGGCGAACGCACGCTGCTGAAGCGTGAGCCGGTGCTTGGTGATTTCGATCCCACGCGTTACGCCAGCGAATTTCTCTGGGCGACGGCGCGCGACGGCGAGCGCGTTCCCGTCTCCGTCGTGTATCGCAAGGACACGCCGCGCGACGGATCGGCGCCGCTGTTCCTGTATGCCTACGGCTCGTACGGCCTGAGCATGGACCCGGGCTTCAGCTCGGCGCGCCTGTCGCTGCTCGATCGCGGCTTCATCTACGCCATTGCGCACGTGCGCGGCGGACAGGAACTCGGGCGTCGCTGGTACGAGGACGGCCGCCTGCTCCACAAGTGGAATACGTTCAACGATTTCCTGGACGTCACGGATTTCCTGATTGCGCAGCGCTATGCGTCGGCGGGAAGGGTCTACGCATCCGGCGGCAGCGCCGGCGGATTGCTCGTGGGCACCGTCATCAACACGGCGCCCGAAAAGTACGGTGGCATCGTCGCGAACGTGCCGTTCGTGGATATCGTCACGACGATGCTCGACGAATCGATTCCGCTGACCACGCTCGAATACGACGAATGGGGCGATCCCAACGAGCCGGAATTCTATCGCTGCATGCTGTCGTACTCCCCCTACGACAACGTGCGAGCGCAGGCGTATCCGCAGCTGCTCGTCAACACCGGACTGTGGGACAGCCAGGTGCAGTACTACGAGCCGGCGAAGTGGGTGGCGCGACTGCGCGATCTCAAGACCGATTCGAATCCGGTCCTGCTGCACACCAACCTGGAAGCCGGTCACGGCGGGCAGTCGGGGCGCTTCGAACGGCTGCGTGAAGTCGCGCGGGAGTACGGGTTCGTGATCGCCCTGGCGCGGGGCGGGCTCGAGGCGCGAGGCATGAAGCTCGAGCCAGAGGCTCCGGCATTTGCTCCGGCTCACGCCTTACGCCTCAAGTCTCACACCTGATCTGGTGATCCATGCCCAATACCGGTTACGTCCTCCTGGCCGACGACAATGCGACCGACGCGGAGCTCACGATGCACGCGCTCCAGGCCAGCGGCGTCAGCCGCAATATCGTGTGGGTGCAGGACGGCGAGGCGGCGCTCGACTACCTGCTGCGCAAAGGCCAGTACGCGCAGCGCCCCCCGGGCCTGCCGCGCCTCATGCTGCTCGACCTGCACATGCCGAAAGTCGATGGCCTCGATGTGCTGACCCGCATCAAGTCCGACCCGCAACTGCGCCCCATCCCGGTGGTCATCATGTCTTCGTCCGACCAGGAATCTGACATGTCGCGCAGCTACGAATGCCTGGCGAACAGCTACATCGTCAAACCCGTGGATTTCAAACAGTTCACCGAGCAGGTCGCGATCCTCGGGCAGTACTGGATGAGAGTGAACAGGGCGATGGGGTAGGGCCGGCGGGACGCCGGCCGGCCTGGGCGACTGGTCAACTGGCCGACTGGTCTGCTGGCCAGAGTTCAGGAAAGGGCGCAGTTGTCACCCTTCTGTTCTTCCTGTTCTTCTCTGGCCAGCAGACCAGAGACCAGTCGGCCAGTCGGCCGGGGGCGGCGCCCCCCACTGTGCTCCCCGTCACCATTCCCGCCTCCCGCTTCCCCACAACTGTGCCAATCAACGACTTGGTCGGCATACTTCGCGCCTGACATAACTACTATCGGCTGGGTGGCTCGCTGCCGAACCGCCACGTTCGCCGCACGGCCACCGCGGATCGGGGCCAGGAGTTTTTCGGTCATGGGTGTCATTCTGGTTGCATACGAGCGCGAGTCGGAACAGCTGGCGCTGGAGAAGCTGCTGACGCCGCGCGGTCATCGCGTGGTCCGGGCGGCCAACGGACTGGAAGCCCTCGATGCCGCACGCCGCGAACCGCCGCATGCGGTGGTCTGCGACATCGTGCTGCCGCGCATGGACGGCTTCGCCCTGTGTCGCAAGTGGAAGCAGGACGAACGCCTGCAGGCGATTCCGTTCGTTTTCTATACGCGTCGTCACGACAATCCGAAATACGAAAGCTTCGCGCTCGAACTGGGTGCCGAGCGCTTCCTCGCCCGCACCGAGCAGCCCGATGCACTGGTGCAGGCGCTCGATGAGCTGGTGGCGGCGGCACTGCCCTCCAAGGCGTCGCCGACCGTGAAATTGCCTGCACTCGATGCGGGCGCGGCGCAGCGCTCCGAGGCGCTGGAACGCGCACAGCAGGCACTGACGCTCGCGACCGAGCGCGCCCAGCAGGCGCAGGCGCGTCTGCGCAATCAGATCGGCGAACTGGAAACGACGAATCAGCGGCTGGCGGCGGGCGAAGCGCGCTTCCGGCGCATTTTCGAAGCGAATCCGCTGCCGATGTGGATCGCCGATCAGGCGACGGGCGGTTTCATCGCAGTCAACGACACCGCGCTCGCCGCCTACGGCTACACGCGTGCCGAATTCCTCGCACTCAAGGCGACGGCATTGCTCGATTCATCGGCAGGCGAGGCGGCACCCGGCATCGTGGCGCATCGGCGCAAGGACGGAACGCGGCTGCACGTGACACTCGCGTCGCGGCCCATCGAATTCGACGGACGCAGTGCCGACGTCGTCAGTGCCTGCGATCTGACGCAACGCATCGCAGCGGAGATTGCGCAGCGCGACGCCGTCGCGGCGGGCCGCTCGCTGATCGATGCGCTGAGCGACGGCTACTGGATCCTCGATGCCGACAACCGCATCGTCGAGGTCAACAAGGCGTACTGCGAGATGTCGGGATACGCGAGCGACGAGCTGATCAACAAGCCCGCCACCGAGATCGAAGAGCAGGGGGCGACCGCCGGCGCACGCTACGAAGCGCGCCACAAGCGTCGCGACGGCTCGCTGATGGAAGTCGAAGTCAGCGGCGGACGTCTCGATGGGGCGCGCGGCGATACGCTGCTGCTGATCCGGGATGTATCGCAACGCCACCGGGTACTCGAAGCGCAGCGCCAGGAACGGCGGCAGCAGGAGTTTCTCATCGATCTGTTCCGCCAGGCCGAGAGCTTCGACGAGTCCGCCATCATCCGGCGCTTGGTGGAACAGGCGGCAGCCATGACAGGCAGTCCGCTCGCCTATTTCTTCTTCGTGCAGCCCGCCGACAAGAGCATGGCGCTGGCGGCGTGGCGCGATCACGAGAAGTCCCATACCACGATGGCCAATGCGGAACCGCGGCCGCTGGCGCGCATGAGCGTGTTCACCGAATGCGTGCGCGCCTGTCACGCGACATCCAGCAACGATCTCACCTGGAAGCCGCAGGCCGATGGCCTGCCGGACCTGCAGCGCTTTGTCGCGGTGCCGATGGTCGATAACGGACAGGCCGTAGCCGTGCTCGGTGTCGCGAACCGCGACGCCGGTTACGACGAGCAGGATCAGAAGGCGCTCGCCGCGTTGAGCGATGGTGTCTGGCGCATGCTGCACGCGAAGCGCGCGCATGCGCAGACACTGGGATCCCTGCAACGCACGGACGTCGCCCTGCAGGGCATGATCGACGCATTGCTCGCGATGAGCGAAAAGCACGATCCCGCCACTGCAGGCTCCGCCCGTCGTGTCGCATCGCTCGCGGTCGCGCTCGGTCGCGAATCCGGACTCGACGGCGAACGCCAGCATGCACTGCGCATCGCGGCCCTGCTGCACGACGTCGGCAACGTCGCCGTGCCGGCCTCGATTCTTTCGCGACCCGGCAAGCTCACCGACGCGGAAACCGCACTGATGCGCACGCATGTCGAGGAAGGCTGCAAGCTGCTCGCGAACATCGACTTCGGTGCGTCGGTGGCGCAGATCATTTTCGAGCACCACGAACGTCTCGACGGCAGCGGCTATCCGCGCGGATTGAAGGGCGAGGAGATCCTGCTCGAAGCGCGCATCCTCGCGATCGCTGACGTCGTCGAAGCCATGTCATCGCCGCGTCCGCATCGCGCCGCGCCGGGTATCGATGCGGCGATCGACGAGATCAACCGCGGCGCCGGCGTGACATACGACCTGCACCTCGCCACTGCGTGCACGCGGCTCGTGCGTCAGCACGGGTTCCGTTTCGGCGATTGAAAATAGCCCGCCATTGACTGACGGCGTTCGCACTGCGTGAACGGGTGCGGTCGCCCGCAAGGCTTCATCCTTCGCCTCCCCCACCCCGCGAGCCTCTTCCTGACGCTGCATTGGCAGCATCCCCTTCCCAGCGATGCGGGCCCGTCCGATAGGTCGTGGCCGTCGCGGGCTGCACACTGTCAGCGTCGAACAAGGGCAAACCCGTCGAGAGACGGCGACGCAAAGCCTCCGGTCCTCCGTGCTCCATGAGCAACGGATAGCGGGGCTGCCGCTGGTATCGCCAGCGTGATCAGCGGCCGCGCTCCATGCGCGGCTCGGTAGTCACTCCTTGTCAGACAGGTCCCGCGTCGGCCTGGCCGCACGCGGCAGCAATGTTTCTGCGTGGAGTGCCTCGATGATCGACACAGTACGACGATATGGCGCTGCTTCGGTGGCGGTGATGATGCTTACGTGTGGGATCGCCCAGGCGGCTGCGAATCGCAGTCCGGGTCTGTGGGGCACGCCGGTCACCGCGGCGACGGTCGGGAAGAAATACAACTTCATCCCAACTGCTAAAGACCCGGACAACGATGCGCTGGGATTCAGCATCAGCAACAAGCCTTCCTGGGCGACCTTCAGTACATCGACCGGTCTGCTCACCGGCAGGCCGCCGGCGCCTGGCACACACTCGAACATCGTCATCAAGGTCAGCGACGGCAAGGCCACGACAGCACTGCCGGCGTTCACGATCGTGGTGGCGGCCGCTGCGAACAGCGCGCCGAGCATCAGCGGTACGCCGGCGAAGAGCGCCAAGACCGGCGCTGCGTACAGTTTCCAGCCTGCGGCCACCGATAGCGACGGCGACAAGCTGACGTTCAGCATCAGCAACAAGCCCTCCTGGGCGACCTTCAGTGCATCGACCGGTCAGCTCACGGGCAAGCCGACGGCAGCCGGCACGCACTCGAACATCGTCATCAAGGTCAGCGACGGCAAGGCCACGACAGCACTGCCGGCGTTCACGATCGTGGTGGCGGCCGCTGCGAACAGCGCGCCGAGCATCAGCGGTACGCCGGCGAAGAGCGCCAAGACCGGCGCTGCGTACAGTTTCCAGCCTGCGGCCACCGATAGCGACGGCGACAAGCTGACGTTCAGCATCAGCAACAAGCCCTCCTGGGCCAGCTTCAGTACCACGACGGGCAAGTTGTCCGGCACGCCGGCTGCGGCGGATGCAGGCAGCTACCCGAACATCGTCATCAGCGTGAGCGACGGCAAGGCGTCGAAGTCGCTGTCCGCATTCGCCATCGCCGTGAATCAACCAGCGACCCGCAGCGCGACGCTGTCATGGGCAGCCCCGACCCAGAACGTCGACGGCACGGCGCTCGTCAACCTCGCGGGGTTCCGCATCTACTACGGCACGTCGTCGACTGCGTTGAACAAGACCATCGAGGTCGCCAATCCCAGCATATCGACGTACGTGATCGATGGGCTTGCCCCCGCGACGTACTACTTCGCGGTGCGTGCGTACACGAGTGCGGGGACGGAGAGCGCAAATTCCAACGTCGCAAACAAGGCGCTGTGATGAGCGAATTGTTGCAGCGTTACAGACAGCGATGCATGCGCGGCAGTCGAGCGGGATCATTTGGCATAAGCCGCTGCGTTATGTTCTCTGACGCAGTTATGTAAGCTCAGGATCAGTTGAGCTGTCTGTGGCGAACGACAATTGCAAAGGTGTTTTTACTGGAGTTAACTCGATCACGATTCACAAGGGCAAACCCGCCGCGAGGTGGGGACGCAAAGCCTCCGGTCCCGGTGAGCGCAAGGGCGCAGGATAGCGGGGTTGCCGGCAAGAGGACCGTTCGAGCCTCAGTCGTCATACCTAACGCATTCTTCCCTCAGGCTCTCCCTGCCGCAGGCTCGCTCCGGTGAAGCCGGCCGTCGTCGAACGCGGAATTTTCAGCCGCAGATCGCAACGGTCGTAACGAGATAACTGCGAGGAAAATTTCAAGGAGTTTAGTTGACAAGGGCAAACCCGCTGCGAGGCGGGGACGCAAAGCCTCCGGTCCGGCGTATGCAAGCGCGGATAGCGGGGTTGCCAACAAGGAATCTGCAACGGCATCCGTGCCGAAGGACTGCAGATTCCGGCCGTCGATGCCTGACGTGGGAGCGTCAGCGCACACATCGACGTCAGCGTCATTGCCTTGGCCGATCGTTCGCGACGATCGCGACCCCTGTCGCGACGTGCTGAAGCAGGTGCAAGCAATGAAGACAGGTTTCGGGAGCATGAGGATTCGACGGCTGATCAGAACGGGCATCGTTCTGTGTGCGGTCGCGACGCTGGCCGCCTGCGGCGGCGAAGACGACGATGCCGCGCCGCCGACATTGCCGACCAGCCCGGCAACCACGCCCACACCGTCACCCACGCCGAATCAGTCGCCCGAGATCTCGGGTACGCCTGCGGCTGCGATCGACGCGGGACAGGACTACTCGTTTACGCCCACCGCCCGCGATGCCGACAACGACTTCCTCGAGTTCTCCATCACGAACAAGCCGGCCTGGGCGACGTTCAGCGTCGAAAACGGCGCATTGACCGGCTCGCCTCAGGACGCGGACGTCGGCGAAACCCAGGACATCACCATTACCGTCACCGACGGACGCGATCAGCGCTCGATCGGTCCATTCCGTATCGTCATCCGTTCGCGCAGCACGCCACCGCCGCCGACCAACAACCCGCCGACGATCAGCGGTACGGCCGCGACCTCCGTCGACGTCGGTGCGGCGTACAGCTTCCAGCCGACGGCCGCAGACGCCGATGGCGACACGCTGCGGTTCTCGATTTCCAACCGCCCATCGTGGGCCACCTTCAGCACTTCGTCGGGCACCCTGAAAGGCACGCCCGCGGCGGCGAACGTCGGCAACTTCTCCAACATCGTGATCAGCGTGAGCGACGGCATCGTGACCACGGCGCTTCCCGCGTTCGCGATCAGCGTCAAGGGTCCGAACAACAGCGCGCCCGCGATCGGCGGCACACCGATGACGTCGGTCCAGGTGGGCCAGGCGTACTCGTTCCAGCCGACGGCGACCGATGCCAATGGCGATGCGCTGACCTGGAGCATCCAGAACAGGCCGTCGTGGGCGAGCTTCAGTGCATCCACCGGTCGTCTGACCGGCACACCGGCGGCCTCGAACGTCGGCTCGTTCTCCAACATCATCGTCAGCGTCAGCGACGGCAAGGCCTCGGCTTCGCTCGCGGCGTTTGCCATCACCGTGCAGGCAGCGGCCAATCGCGCACCGACGATCAGCGGCACGCCGGCCACCACCGCCAAGGTCGGCAACGCATATTCGTTCACACCCACGGCGTCCGATGCCGATTCCGGCGACACGCTCGGCTTCAGTATCCAGAACAAGCCGAACTGGGCGACCTTCACTGCGTCGACCGGCCGGCTGAGCGGCACGCCGACGGCGGCGGGTTCGTTCGGCAACATCATCATCAGCGTGAGCGACGGCAAGGCCTCGGCCTCGCTCAAGGCGTTCACGATCACGGTGAGCGGCAGCACCACGCCGCCGAGCAACGGCGCGCCGACCATCTCGGGCACGCCGGCGACTTCGGTGACCGTGGGCAACAGCTACAGCTTCCAGCCGACGGCCAGTGATCCGGAAGGCGCGACGCTGGCCTTCAGCATCGCCAACAAGCCGGGCTGGGCCACGTTCAACACCACCACGGGCCGCCTCTCCGGCACGCCGACGGCAGCAGGAACGACCTCGAACATCGTCATCAGCGTCAGCGACGGCACCAACTCGGTTTCCCTGCCTGCCTTCAGCATCGCGGTGAACGCCGCGCCCGCCACGGGCAGCGCGACGCTGTCGTGGGTTGCCCCGACCCAGAACACCGATGGCTCGACGCTCAGCGATCTCGCCGGCTACCGCATCGTCTACGGCACGAGTTCCTCGGCGCTCAACCAGACGATCAGCATTTCCAATCCGAGCGTGACGAGCTACGTCATCGACGGGCTGGCTTCCGGTACCTGGCACTTCGCGGTGAAGGCCTACACGTCCACGGGCGCCGAGAGTTCGCAGTCGAACGTCGCCAGCAAGACGATTCCCTGATGCCGTAGTCGGGGAGCCCGGTGCAAAGCCGGGCTCCTGCCGTTCGCCGCGTCGGTCTGCCGCTGACTGTTTCGTAACTGCGCTGCGCCGCTTTCCCCGTTTAGAATCCTCGGGCCGCGCCTTCGTGCGGTCGCTGCCACACGAGGATTTCGATGACTCCGACCCTTGAAGGCTCCTGGCTGGGCCGGCTGCTGAGCCGGCTTGCTCCCATCGAGACGCGCGAAATCCGCGCCGTAGTGGCCGCGTTCTGTCTGTTCTTTTTCATGTGGGCGGGCTATTTCGCCGTGCGCCCGCTGCGTGAGACGGTCGGCACCATCATCGGCCGCGACCAGGTGGCGGACCTGTGGCTGGTGACCTGGGCGGTGTCGCTGCTGATCATTCCCCTGTACGGCGTCATCGTGGCCCGCATGCGGCGCAGCGTCTTCCTGCCTGCGATGTATGGCTTTGTCGCCGTGGTGCTCGCGCTGATCGGCCTGGCGATGCAGGGTGACCAGATCAATCCGGTGGTCGGCAAGTTCTTCTATGTCTTCATCAGCGTAGTGAACCTGTTTCTGCTGTCGATCTTCTGGAGTTTCCTGCTGGAGCTGTTCGACAGCGGGCAGAGCAAGCGATTGTTCGGCGTCATCGCCGCGGGCGGCAGCGCCGGTGCGTTGACCGGACCGCTGATTTCGGATCTCAGCGTCGGTACGATCGGCAACAACGGTCTGCTGTTTCTGGGCGCAGCGCTGTTCGTCGCCGCCATCGTCTGCCAGCGGGTGCTCCTCAGCATCTGGCATGACCGCGCAGAATCCGTGACGGAGGATCGTCCGATCGGCGGCAACATGTTCGCCGGCGTGACGCTGATCCTGAAGTCTCCGTACATCCTCGGCATAGCCTGCTTCGTGGTGTTCATCTCCGCGGTGAACACATTGCTGTACTTCGAGCAGCTGCGACTGGTCGAGGTCTACTATCCCGAGATCACGAATCGCACGCGCATCTTCGCGCGCTTCGACTGGATCGTGCAGACACTCACGGTGCTGTCGCAGATCTTCCTGACGGGCCGCATCGCACAGCGTTACGGGGTCATTGCGCTCGTCACGGTGGTTCCCCTGATCATGGTCGGCGGTTTCATCGCGCTGGCGATTTCCGGCACGCTCGGCGTGCTCGCCGTGGTGTTCATCCTGCGGCGCGCGATGGAGTACGCCTTCGTACGCCCGGGCCGCGAAATGCTCTGGAGTCCGCTCGACAAGGAAACCAAGTACAAGGCGAAGAGCACCGTGGACGTACCGGTGTATCGCGGCGCCGACGCGCTGTCGGCTCAGCTCAACAAGGGACTGGAAGGCATCGGCTGGGGACCCGCAGCACTGGCCCTGCTGGGCGCGGGTGTCGCGGCGCTGTGGGCGCTGCTGGGCTACTGGCTCGGCCGGCGCTTCGATCGAGGCGTCGCGAAGACCGGATAGGAAGCAAAGAGGAAGATCTCCACGGGGCAACACGGGGTCGGAGCAAGAGTTTTTCTTCCCCC
>CAZBKC010000085.1:0-10060 GCA_964492345.1 uncultured Steroidobacter sp.
CGAAATACTGTGCGGCCCACATCTGGTGCTGGCCCACGCCGGTGCTGATGATTGCCTGCCCCCTGGTGAGCTTGTTGACCTCTTCGATCACGTAGTACGGCTGCACCAGCGCGCTGGCGCGGTCGTAGTTCATCGGATATTTCTCGCGCAGATCAGCACAGTGCCTGTTCCAGGCCGACCAGTCGCGGCGGAAACTGATGCGCCGGCCGTAGTTGCGCAGCGCTCGCAGCGCCTCCGGCAGGAGTCCCACGTGGTGCCACTGCACCGGCTTCACCTTGTTGATCTCGGAGGCGTCGATGTCGATCTGTGCGATGCACTTCGCCTTCGGTGCGAACTTCGGCGGATTGCCCGCGACCCGATCGTCGAACCGGGCGCCGAGCGCGAACAGGAAATCGCAGTCATCGACAGCATAGTTGGCGAACGCCGTGCCGTGCATGCCGAGCATGCGCATCGACAACGGATGCATGGTGTCGAACGCACCGAGTCCCATCAGGGTCGTCACGACCGGAATCTGGAATTCGATGGCGAGTTCGCGCAACGCTTCGGCACCTTCGGAATTGATCACGCCGCCGCCGGCATAGATCAGCGGCCGCTCGGC
Organism: uncultured Steroidobacter sp.; assembly: GCA_964492345.1. Lineage (GTDB taxonomy): Bacteria > Pseudomonadota > Gammaproteobacteria > Steroidobacterales > Steroidobacteraceae > Steroidobacter. The sequence continues at coordinate 599 of CAZBKC010000085.1, forward strand.
CGCACCAAGCCGGCGGAAAAACTCCGCGCAGTGATCGTCCGTGAGCACGTTGCGCACGAGCCGGTTCATGCGATGCCGATAACCCGCGACGGGCAGCCGGCCCGTACCCTGAAAAGCGCCGCGCCAGTTCTGCACGTCCTTGGGGATATCGATCACCACGGGACCCGGCCTGCCGGTACGTGCAATTTCGAATGCCGTACGCACCGTCGCCTCGAGCTTGGTCGCATCGGTCACGAGGAAAATGTGCTTGGCCACCGATCCCATGATGCTGGCGACGGGGGCCTCCTGGAATGCATCGCTGCCGATTGCCGCCGTCGGCACCTGACCGCAGATGATGACGATCGGAATCGAATCCGCCATGCAGTCGCGCACGGGCGTCACTGTATTGGTCGCTCCGGGGCCCGAAGTCACCATGCACACGCCGACCTTGCCGCTGGCGCGTGCGTAACCTGCCGCCATGAAGCCCGCCCCCTGCTCGTTCGCCGGAACGATCAGCGGTATCTGGCGTTGGGCGCCGTCGGCGCGCTGCTGGTTGTAAACGAAGATGGCGTCGTAGGTCGGCAGGATCGCGCCGCCGCTGTAACCGAATACGGTGTCCACACCTTCGTCGGCCAGCACCTGGACGATGATGTCGGCGCCGGACATCTGCTGTCCGGCAAGCGGATGGGCGCTGGCGTTGAGCGCGGCTTGACCGTATTTCACGACTGTTGCTTTCCGTCGGTGGGTCCGCACTACGGGCCCGATGGATTTAGGGATTGAGAGGGTGCAGCCTGCCAGGGCGGCGCGTCGCTAATGCACTGCAAAGAAGCCTAGCAGCATCCTTCCCCCACCGTCCATTTCCGACGTGCACAGACAGCCGTTTACGCCTTCAGGTCCGTGATTTCCCGTGGCAATTTATTGCTCTTCCCGTATGCTCGCCGTCCCGTTCCGCCGGACAACGGATGGCCCGGCCTGTTCGAGGAATTTCAGGAATGCCGACCAAGCGCCACATCATTTCCATCTTGCTGCAGAACGAAGTGGGCGCGCTGACACGCGTCACGAGCCTGTTCGCAACGCGGGGCTACAACATCGAGTCCCTCAACGTCGCGCCGACCGACGATCCGACCGTTTCGCGCCTGACGCTGGTCACCAGCGGATCGGAAGCGGTCGTGCAACAGATCGTCAATCAGTCGCTCAAGCTGATCGACGTCGTCAACGTCGACGACATGACCAGCGATCAGCACGTGGAGCGCGAATTGCTCCTCATCAAGCTGCGCGTACCACCGAGTCTGCTCGTGCGTCTGCGCGAGTCGGTGCAGAAGGCTGGCGCACGGGTCTTGTCGGATGAAGCGGAAAGCTTTACCGTCGAACTCACTGACAGTGAATCGCAGATCAACCGGTTCGTCGCCGAGGTGGGGAGCTTCGGTGAAGTCCTCGAAGTCGTGCGCAGCGGCGCACTGGCGATTCTTCGCGGAGTTACCACGCTCCGCGCATGAGACGGCGGAGCAACGGCGCTCCGCCGCAAACGCAACGACCCCGTACTCGCGGCACCGTTGCCGCCCCGGAAGGTCCGGGTCCTCACTAGTCGATTCGGCGAGACATCGGCAGGATGTCCTGAGCTGGCGGGTGCAACAGTCGCAGCCTCAAAGCTGCGCACACGGAAGTCACGGGAATGTGACTTGCCGAAGGGAGTGACGATGTATCGCCTTTACGATTACCTGCCCTCCGGCAACGGCTACAAAGCGCGGCTGGTGCTAAAACACCTGCGCATCGACTACGAACTCGTCGACGTCGACATCATCAATGGCGAATCGCGCACGCCGGAATTCCTGGCAAAGAACCCGAATGGACGCATTCCCGTCCTCGAGGTACCGGGCAAGGGATTTCTTCCGGAAAGTCATGCCATCGTCTCCTTTCTCGCCGAAGGATCCGACCTCATCCCCACCGACGCCTTCGAGCGTGCCCGCATGTGGCAATGGATGTGCTTCGAGCAGTATCACGTCGAGCCGAACATCGGCAGCGTGCGATTCTGGGTTCACGTTCTGCGCAAGACGCGTGCAGATCTGGGCGAGAAGCTCGTCGAAAGGAAAAAAAACGGTTATGCCGCGCTGGACGTTCTCGAAGAAACCCTGCGCGACCGGAACTACCTGGTCGGCGATCGCTATTCCCTGGCGGACATCTCCCTGTTTGCCTATGTCCACATAGCGAACGAGGGCGGCTTCGATCTGCAACCGTATCCGGCCGTGCGCGCGTGGTGCGATCGTGTCGCGGGTCAGCCGCATTGGGAACCGATAACAGCGCGTTAGGGAAGGTCTGATTTTTCAGAAGCTCTGCTTGGTCTCGACGAGGAACTGCACCACATCGATGCTGTCGTCGCCGTCGAGCGGGAATGCCAGATCCAGATGGATCACGTTGCCGAACGAGGAGCGACTCGAACCCAGGCGCAAGCCGATGCCGACATCCTTCAGCAGTCCTTCGCTCGACGTAGCGACGGTTCCGTGACCCCAGGTGCGGCCCATGTCGAAAAACACCGCACCGCCCAGATGAAACAGCCGGAAGAGGTAGTAGTTGGTGTAGACCCGGTGTTCAAGCGTCAGCAACGCGCGCGCCGAGCCGTCCTGGTAGCGCAGCGGATAGCCGCGCAATCCATTGTCGCCACCGAGCAGAAGTTGCCGGTCGGCATCCAGTTCTTCGCTGACCGTGCCGGAGAGCGACGCGAAGAACAACTGGCGCGCTGACGTACGCCAGTAGTAACGAGCCAACGCCGTGAGCACGCCATTGCGGATCTCGCCGTCTTCAATGCGCGTCGAACCATTGAGACCCAGCAGGACCGTGTGAGCGTTCTGTTCGCCGCGCTCGATACTCGTGCCGGCCTGGGTCCGGATCATGACCGCGTCCCGATCGGAGCCGAAGTCGCGCGATGCGTAGCCGATGCGACCCAGCCAGTAGGTGCCCGTGTAGAGATCCTCGGTGCGCTCGATCTGATCCTGATTGCGCCTTTCTTCGAACGCATCCTCCAGAAACGCGACTTCGACGAACGGATACGCGAGCAGCCGATCCTGCGGCAGCACTGCCGCCGAATCGGGTGCGGCCACGCTGTCGAAACGATCGTTCTCGTAGGCGGCGCCGACGATGGTGCGCCGGATCCAGCCGTTCGACAGGCCCTGCGACCAGCCGCTGAAGAGCGAAATATCCTCCTCGCGATGCTCATACCGGTCCACGACTTCACCGAGGTCATAGCGCGAGTCGATGCGATCCCAGTCCTTGAACTCCACGCCGGCGGACCAGGACGTATCGAGCGAGAAGAACGGACGGTCGAAACCGAAATGCCGCAGACGTCCGTCGCTGTTGTCCTCGTAGGCGAGCAGCAAGCGGTTCCACGAACCCTGCAGATGCGGATCGAAGTAATGGATGCGCTTGACGTCGCGATCGACATCACGCGTGAAACCGACCTGCAGTTCCTTGCCCAGCCCAAGCAGGTTCGATTCCTGGAACTCGATGCCAGTGGAATTCTCGCCACCGCTGCGGCCGAAACTGATCCCCGGCTTGAGTGTCCAGACGTCACGCGTCCGCACCAGCAGATCGACCTTGCCATCCTGCAATCGCAGCGGCGTGATCCTCGCATCGAACAGGTAGTCGTTGGCGCGCAGGATGCGCTCGCTCTCCCGAACCTGCCGTGCGATCAACGGATCGCCGCTGCGAAACAGCAATTGTCCGCGGACGACCTCGGGTCGCGTCTCGATGTGCAGCTTGTTGGCAAGCCGGAACAGCAGATTGTTCTCGGCGGGAAGCGTGGTATCGAATACATCGCCGTTGACGATGACGATCTCGCCGACAACGGCACCCTGCGCCTGCAGTTGTTCGAGATCCGGAAGCGAGGCTGCAACCGGGTCGGGCTCCGCGGATTCCGTGCGGGTCATCGGCGGCGGCAGCACCGGCACGGTGTCGTCAGCCATGGATTGCGTTGCAAGCATCAGCAGGCACAGACACGTCCATGCCAGGAATGTCCTGTCTCGACGCCGGAAAGTACCTTCGATGCTGATCACGCGTGCCTCGCTTGCGCAGGCCACGGAAGGATCGAAACGGCAGAGCCCGATCTCTAGGTCAACAGAACGGTCGACCCGATCGTCTGCCGCGATTCCAGGTCGCGGTGCGCCCGGGCGGCATCCTGCAACGGATAGGTCTGCCCCACATGCACGTCGATCACAGATCGGCCGACCAGGTCGAAAAGTTCGTTCGCGGCGCGCTGCAATGCGGTGCGGGTAGAGATGAAATGAAAAAGAGACGGCCGCGTCAGGTAGAGCGATCCGCGCTTGCCCAGCTCCAATGGCGCGACGGGCGCCACCGGACCGGAGGCATTGCCATACGACACCATCAGGCCTCGCGGGCGCAGGCAATCGAGCGAACCGAAAAACGTGTCCTTGCCGACAGAGTCATAGACCACATTGACCCCGCGGCCACGGGTGATCGACCTGACTCGTGCAACCCAATCATTATCGAGGAGCAGCGCGTGATCCGCACCGAGCGAGCGGACCCTGTCGGCCTTGGCGGACGAGCCCACGATGGCGATAACCGTTGCGCCCAGAAACTTGGCCCATTGCACGGCGATCATGCCGACGCCACCGGCCGCCGCGTGGATCACGACAGTATCGCTCTTGCGAATCCGATGAACCTGCCGCAGCAACGCCTGCACGGTCAGCCCCTTCAGCATCACGGCCGCTGCCCGTGTGTCATCAATACCGGGCGGGAGCTTGACGAGCCGATCCGCAGGCATGACGCGCGCCTGCACATACGCACCCGCGCCGCCCGAGGCGTAAGCCACGCGATCGCCGGGAGCGAGTCCACTCACCCGCGCACCGACCGCTTCGATCACCCCGGCCGCTTCGTGCCCCGGCGTGGCCGGAAGCTGCGATGTGTAGAGGCCGGTCCGCTCATACACGTCGATGAAGTTGAGGCCGATGGCCGTCTGCCGGACGAGCGCCTCTGACGGGCCCGGCACGCCGACGTCCACCGATTCCCAGCGCAGGACATCGGGATCGCCGTAGCCGTGAAAGCGGATCGCATGGGTCATCGGAAGACTCATCTGCAGTGGCGCAGCGAAGAGTCTAAGGACGCCGCGTTCGGGGCGTCCACCGGGAATTCATGGTGGATCGGCCGTTCTCTCGAACTGTGAACGGCGCAGGGCGGCGGTGGGCTACTACCGCCGCCCTGGAATCAGCCGCAGGCGATCAGAGCGCCTGATCGTCCGCTTCACCTGTACGGATTCGCAGCACGCGCTCCAGATCGGTGATGAAGATCTTGCCGTCGCCGACCTTGCCGGTCTTGGCGGCATTGATGATCGCTTCGGTGACCTGATCGACCAGTGCGTCCTTGACGGCAACTTCGATACGGGTCTTCGGCACGAAATCGACTACGTACTCCGCGCCGCGGTACAGCTCGGTGTGTCCCCGCTGGCGGCCGAAGCCTTTGACTTCGGTAACGGTCATACCCGAGACACCGATCTCCGATAGTGCGGCGCGCACGTCGTCGAGTTTGAAGGGTTTGATGATGGCGCTGATAAGTTTCATTTTCCCCGTGGCTCCTGTCTCGAAGTGCGGGACTCAAGTTGGGTTTTTCGTCGGCCGCTGCTGGCAGCAGGGTTGTCGTGGCCAGAATACCCTGACTTGCCGCAGCGCTGCTTTGCAATGCACGTTCTATGCCGTGCGTCGCCGCGACGTTTCCACTGGCAGCGCCACGGCCACGCACGCAATCCGCAACGTTGTCCGCACCAATTTTGCGCGGTCCATTGAGCTCTCGCTCGGTTCTGGTGCGACACGGTGGCGCTGCCGCCCCGGGACAACACTTGAGCCAGGTTTCCACCCCCGATGCTTGGGCAGCAGTCGTCTCCAACGGGCAACAGTCTGATTTTGCTTACGTATTTTCATATGTTCGGCGCGAGTTGCGACGGCTCTCCTTGTGGATCCGGTCCGGGCATGGGACAAATGCAAGCTGCACTCAGATCCGAAGGGCACGGGATGCGGATTCGCAGGGGGGATCAGGCCGGCTGGTGGCCGGAAATCGTCGTCTGTGCGGCTGTTGCGCTGCCATCCGGTGCCATGGCTGCCGATCCGGGTCCTTTGCGCATTCTGACTCATGAGCCGTTTCGTCCCCTGCCCGCCGTCAGTGCACCAGGGGTCGCCAAATCCACCGCGGGCAGCCTTCGCACTCTCAAGTTTGATGCTTACGGTCGGCGCTTCAGCCTGCTGCTCGAAGCCAACAAAAGACTGACACCTGCGTCATCCGAGGGCCCGGCGCTGTCGCTCTATCAGGGCACGATCGAGAACGTTTCCGATTCCTGGGTGCGTCTGAGCGCGAAGGGCCAGACCATTCGCGGCGCGCTGTGGGACGGACGCGAACTGTATCTGGTGGATTCGGCGGCCGGGCTCGGCGAGGCCGATGCCGACGCCACGATCATCTTCCGACTCTCGGACACCGAAGTGCCGCCCGGGCACACGTTCTGCAGCGACGCGCCCGCCACCGGTCCCCAATCAGGCAGGGCTGCTTACTCGCAGCTGCTGCATGAACTCAAGAACACACCGGCCATCATGCAGGCCACCGGCGCAACCCTGCGACTGGAAGTCTCCGCACTCGCCGACGATCTGCTCCGCGCCCGCTACTCCAGCGACCAGCAGACGCGCGACGAGATCCTGACGCGCATCAACATCGTCGATGGCATCTACAGCTCACAGCTGCAGGTCGAAATCCAGGTGCCCACCTTCAACATCGCCGACACCACTACTGCACGGCTTTCAGCCAGCGTGGAGCCCGATGCCCTGATAAAGGAGCTGGGATCGTTGCGCAGAAACACCCCTGCGCTGCGCGCCCGTGGCCTCACCCATCTGTTTACCGGCCGCAATCTGACCGGCGATACCGTCGGCATCGCCTTCACCGACTCCCTCTGCCATCCTGAGCACGGCGCGGGCCTCACGCAGCTCAGCACATTCACCACCCTCGACGCTCTCGTCACCGCGCACGAGATCGGTCATAACTTCGGCGCACACCACGACGGCGACGCCATGTACGAATGTGCGGCGACGCCCCAGAATCAGTACCTCATGTCACCGTCGGTCAATTCGGGTGCGACGACGTTCTCCGACTGCAGCCGTATGCAGATCCTGTCTCGCATGCAGGCCGCGAGTTGCCTGCTGCCGCTGTCCGCGCCAGACCTGGAAATCCCCACCGACCTCGGCACCAGCAGCCACGCCGTCGGCGTGCCGTTTGACTGGACTTTGTCTGTCAGTAACAAGGGCGGCTCGACCGCTTACGACAGCGACGTCACGCTCCAGGTGCCTCCGGCAGTATCCGTCGAGGAAGCCTTCGTCGCCGGCGGCACCTGCACCAGCGGCGGCGGGCGGGTTCAATGCAAGCTCGGCAACATTCCCGCGGGCGGCAATCGCATCGTCAACCTGGTGCTGCGCAGCGACGTGCTCGGCAGCAATTCGATCAGCGCCTCGGTCAGCACTGCCGGCGACCAGCAGCGCTGGAACAATGCCGGCGACGGTACACTGATCATCGATCCTGAAGCCGACCTGTCGGTCAGCGCACAAGCGCCCGCCTCGGTGGTGACCGGCACGAGTGCCGTCATGAGCTTCACCGTCACCAACAGCGCATCCATTGCCGTCGAGTCGGTCGAAGTCGTGACGACGGTGTCGGGCGGCGTCAGCGTTGCGAGCGGTGAGATCGCCGGAGGCACGTGCACGGTTTCCAGCGGCTCGGCCCGGTGCGTGCTGCCGTCGCTCGCCGCCGGCCAGTCGGTCAACGGTACGCTGACGCTCAATACGCTCACCGCGGGAACCGCCGTTCTGACGGCGACGGTTTCCGGCCGCTACATCGATCCGGCTTCCGCCAACAACGCTGCGGAACAAAGCATCAGCGTTGTGTCACCGGTCACCACAACGTCAGCCCCACGAAGCAAGGGGGGCGGCGGTTCGAGCGGCCTGCTGCTGATCGCGGCGCTCGGCGCGCTGGCCCGGGTGCGCCACAGACTTGCATCGCTCAACTGCCGTTGAGAGCCCGCTGCGCGCCCGCGCAGCCTTGAAATTCCTGCATCGCGCCGTCAATTCTGGCGCTACATTCCCTGCTGCCGTTTCGAGGTATCCAGCGCGTTCACAGGCGAGGCTATGGATTACAAGGACTACTACAAGATCATGGGCGTCGAACGCGACGCCAGGCCGGAGGACATCAAGAAGGCCTACCGGAGGCTCGCGCGCAAGTTCCATCCGGACGTGAGCAAGGAAGCGAACGCAGAGGCCAGGTTCAAGGAAGTCCAGGAGGCCTATGAAGTCCTGAAGGATCCGGAAAAGCGTGCCGCCTACGATCAGCTCGGCTCGAACTGGCGACAGGGTCAGAACTTCACGCCGCCGCCGGACTGGGGTCGTGATTTCGAATTCACCACTTCTTTCGGGGGGCGCGAGGATCCCGGTTTCAGCGATTTCTTCTCGTCACTCTTCGGTGCGCGCAGTCCCTTTCGCGGTCAGCGCGGCGGCTTCGGCGGCGGTTTCGATTCCGCCGGCGAGGATCATGCGGCGAGAATCGCCATCGATCTCGAGGATGCGTTCCGCGGCGGCACCCACACGATCGAACTCAAGGCGCCGCAACTCGATGCGCAGGGCCACGTCACCGTCAAACCGCGCACGCTCAAGGTGACGATTCCAGCGGGCGTGGTCGAAGGCCAGAGAATCCGCCTCGGCGGCCAGGGCAGTCCCGGCGCTGGCGGGGGTCGCGCGGGCGATCTCTATCTGGAGATCGGCTTCAAGCCGCATCGCCTGTTTCAGGCCGAGGGACGCGACATCACGCTGACGCTGCCGATCGCCCCGTGGGAAGCCGCGCTTGGCGCGACGGTACCGACACCGACACTGGCGGGCACGGTCGATCTGCGCATTCCGCCCAATGCGAAGGCGGGCCAGAAGCTGCGCCTGCGCGGGCGCGGCCTGCCCGGCGCGACGCCGGGGGATCAGTACGTCGTTCTCAAGATCGTGCTGCCTCCGGCAGACACGGCGCAGGCGAAGGAGCTGTACGAACGGATGCAGAAAGAGCTGCCGTTCGATGCAAGGGCGGAACTCGGAAAGTGACGAAAGTCACGAGAGTGACGTTGGAAGAGCCTGTTCGCCCCACGTGACTTTCGTCACTTCCTTCTTCAGTGCTTCACACCCTGATGGTCGAGCAGATAGGCCACGCGCCGCAGGATCGCGATGTCCACGTGCGGCTTCTCGATGAAATCGACCGCACCTTCGCGCATGGCCGTCACCGCAGCACGCACATCGGATTCCTCACCGAGCAGAATGATCGGCGGTGTCGCACCGTTGGCGCGCAGCACACGCAATAGATCCAGGCCCGACATGCCGGGCAATGCAACTTCGGTGATCAGACAGCCCAGCACGCCATTGCGTCCGGCGAGATAGCTCTCGGCGCTGTCGAAATCGCGGATCTCGGCATCAAGCGGGC
>CAZBKC010000086.1:0-2041 GCA_964492345.1 uncultured Steroidobacter sp.
GGGCGTGTCGATGGAGGCGGCGCGCGGATTCAGATTGAAGGTGCAGTGCGGCAGATAGCCGACCATCTCGTCTTCGAACTGCACACCGCGGTAGAGCTTTTCCAGGCCGAGCAACTTGTCCAGGTAGAGCGTCGAGAAGCCATCCAGCTTCATCGATCCAATATCGCCGCCGGAGCCTTTCACCCACAGGACGCGGGTAGGCTGTCCCGTCAGCGGATCCTTCTCCTCGATCTTGGCGGAGGTGTTGCCGCCGCCGAAGTTGGTGACCGTGAGGTCCGATCCCAGCAGGTTCGACCGGTAGAGCAGCAGTTCGGCCGCGCTCAGGCGCGCGGCGTGTTCATCGGACCAGCGGCTCTCCGCGACGGCAAAGGGCAGGGCGGGCGAACCCGCAAGAGGGGGGCGACTGTTCATGAAACGGCACCTTCGATGGGCAGCGCATGGTAGCAAGCGGCAGATCAGGTTAGTATCATAAATGATCAAAATCGATCATATTCGATCAGCGGTCCAATCATGAGGGGCGACGTGGCGAACGACTGCACGATCGTGGTCGACATCGGCAAGACCCACTCCAAGGTGAGCCTCTGGAGTGACGATGGGCAGATGATCGACCGGCGCACGCGGGCGAATCGTCCGCAGCGCGCCACCGGTTATCAGGCGCTCGATGTGGATGGAATCGATGCCTGGCTGATGCAGTCGCTGGGGGAACTGGCGCGGTCGCGCAGGATCGGCCAGATCGTTCCCGTGGGACACGGTGCTGCGGCGGCGCTGCTTCGCGGAAATCAGCTTCATGTCGCGCCGGTCGATTACGAACACGAGATCTCTGCGGCGGATCGGGCCGACTACGACATCGAGCGCGACTCATTCGATCTGACCGGTTCGCCGTCACTGCCGTGCGGACTGAATCTCGGCCGGCAATTGCATTACCTCGAACGATTGCGTGGGCCGCTGCCGGATGACGTGGTGATCGTTCCCTGGGCACAGTACTGGGCGTGGCGTCTGTGCGGCATCGCTGCAAGCGAAGTGACGAGCCTGGGCTGTCACACCGATCTGTGGCGGCCGCACTCGCAGGACTTCAGCGCCCTGGCGGTGCGGCGCGGCTGGGCAGCGCGGTTTGCACCCATTCGCCCTGCGGCGGCGCGGCTCGGCAGGATCACGCCTGAGGTGATGCGTCAGACCGGTCTGCCCGCGGACTGCGAGGTTCTCTGCGGTCTGCACGACAGCAACGCCGCCCTGCTCGCAGCGCGCGGTCACACGCAGATCGCCGGCGGCGATGCGACAGTCCTCTCGACAGGCACCTGGTTCGTCGCGATGCGCTCGCCCGGTGAGCATGCGGCTGTCGACATCGAACTGGACCCGGACCGGGATTGCCTGGTCAATGTCGATGTCGCCGGTCGTCCCGTGCCGTCGGCCCGTTTCATGGGCGGTCGCGAAGCGCAGTTGATCAGCGGCATCGACTCGTTCGCGCTGACCGACGATTACCATCCCGACCAGCTTCTCGCGCGCCTGCCTCGCCTGGTCGCGCAGGCTTCGTGCGTCTATCCGAGCTTCGTTGCCGGCGTCGGGCCATTCCCCCGCTCTCGCGGCGAATGGCACAACAGACCTGCGACTGCAGACGATCAGCGCGTGGTCGCGGGGCTGTACCTCGCATTGATGGCCGACGCCGCGCTCGATCTCATTGGCTCCCGCCGGCGACTCCTCATCGAAGGACGTTTCGCGGAAGCAGTCATTTTCGTGCGGGCCCTGGCGACACTACGTCCTGGGCAACAGGTCTTCGTTTCCAATGCGCATCAGGACGTGGCCTGCGGCGCCCTGCGACTGATTCATCCGGACTTGCGCCCGCCCTGCGATCTCACGCGCGTCGATCCACTGGACACGGACTTGACGGCCTACGCGGCGCAATGGCGCGGGCGGGCGGGTGCCGCCCGGGTGACCGTATGAAGGCTGCATCGACGCTCGATTTTCGCGAACTCGCCCGGCAGAGACTGCCCAGGTTTCTGTTCGAGTACATCGATGGCGGTTCGTACGCGGAGCTGACGCTGCG
>CAZBKC010000086.1:2051-10031 GCA_964492345.1 uncultured Steroidobacter sp.
ATATCGCCGACCTGGAGCAGATCGCTTTGCGTCAGCGGGTGCTGCGCGATGTGTCGTCGATCGATCTGTCGACGACACTCTTCGGGCAGAAACTCGCCATGCCGGTGGCGCTGGGACCGATCGGTCTTGCCGGGATGAATGCCCGCCGGGGTGAAGTACAGGCAGCTCGCGCAGCCGCACGGCACGCGGTGCCTTTCTGTCTGTCGACGGTGTCCGCCTGTTCACTGGAAGAGGTCGCCAAAGGCTCCGCTCATCCTTTCTGGTTTCAGCTCTACATGATCCGCGACCGCGGCTTCATGCGCGAGTTGCTGCAGGCTGCCCGCGACGTCCGGTGTTCGGCGCTGGTGTTCACGGTGGACATGCCGGTGCCCGGCTCGCGTTACCGGGACTACCGCTCGGGACTGGCCGGCGCGCCCGGACTGCGCGGTTCGCTGCGACGCCTGTGGCAAGGCGCACTGCGTCCGCGCTGGGCGTGGGACGTGGGAATCCGCGGTCGGCCGCACAGCCTGGGCAATGTCGCGCCGGTGCTGGGCAACAGCACAGGCATGGAAGATTTCTTCGCCTGGATGCGCGGCAATTTCGATCCGACCGTCACCTGGCGCGATCTCGAGTCCATTCGTTCCGAATGGAGCGGGCCGCTCATCGTGAAAGGAATTCTCGATGTCGAAGATGCGGCAGCGGCGCAGGCGCTCGGCGCCGATGGCGTCATCGTGTCGAATCATGGCGGCCGGCAGCTCGATGGTGTGCCGTCGTCCGTGCGCGCGCTGCCGCCGATCGTGGACAAGGTGGGGTCGTCGCTGTCGGTCATGGTCGATGGCGGTATCCGTTCCGGACTCGATGTCGTTCGCATGCTGGCGCTGGGTGCCGCGGGTGTGCTGCTGGGTCGTGCGTGGGTCTACGCGCTGGCTGCAGAAGGAGAACAGGGCGTCGCTCGCCTGCTGCAGCTCATCGAAGCGGAAATGCGTGTCGCGATGGCGCTCACCGGCGTCACGAACATCGCGGCCATCGATCGGAACGCGCTGGTGACCGATCTTTGAAGAAGAATCATTCATTCGGGGGAGGAGATTCATGAATCCATTGCTGGGTGTGTTTTTCCATTGGCTGGGAGGAATGGCGTCGGCGAGCTTCTACGTTCCGTACAAGCGCATCCGCCGCTGGTCCTGGGAAATCTTCTGGCTCACCGGCGGCGTCTTCTCGTGGCTCATCGCTCCCTGGGTGTTTGCGAGCCTGCGCACGCATGACCTGTCCGGAGTGCTGGGCAATACACCCGGCAGCGTATGGTTCTGGTGTTACTTCTGGGGACTCATGTGGGGCCTGGGTGGACTCACGTTCGGGCTCACCATGCGCTATCTAGGTCTGTCCCTGGGCATGGCCGTGGCACTCGGGTTGACGACCGTCATCGGTACGCTCGGCCCGCCGATCTTCCATGGCGATCTCGGTGCGATCGCCGCGACGACCGGCGGCAAAGTGACGCTCCTGGGTATCGCGCTCACGCTGATTGGCGTGGCAATCGTGGCGCGGGCAGGGCACGCCAAGGAGACGGAGCTAGGCGGCAGTGGCGCGAATGCCGGTGTGATCGAGTTCAATCTGAAGAAGGGACTGCTCATCGCGGTGTTCTCCGGCGTCATGAGCGGATGCTTCGCCTGGGGCCTGGATGCCGGTCAGCCGATTCGCGAACTCACCCTGGCGGCCGGTACCGATCCGTTGGCGCAGGGACTGCCCGTGCTGTGCGTCGTCCTGCTCGGCGGCTTCACATCGAATTTCATCTGGTGTTCGATCCTGATCCATCGCAATCGCTCGGGCGGCGAGTTCCTTGGCCGTCCGGGCCCGGCCGCCGATGCCGACGGCCAGCCGCCGCCGCTGCTGCGCAACTATCTGCTCGCGGCGCTCGGCGGCACGCTGTGGTACTTCCAGTTTTTCTTCTACACCATGGGCGAGAGCCAGATGGGACGCTACAGCTTCTCGAGCTGGACGCTGCATATGGCGTCCATCATCCTGTTCTCGACATTGTGGGGCTTCGTGCTGAAGGAATGGTCCGGCGCGAGTACACGCACGCGTACTTTGGTGTGGATCGGCATCGCGGTGCTGATTGCATCGACGGTTGTGATAGGCGCAGGAAACCGGTTGGCATCGTGAGCACTGATTCGCACGGCGCCAGGTTGTCTCGGCTCGCGAGCGTGCCGAGGCGCGCGACTGGTACTACAGTCCGCGGTCTCTGAGCGCAGCCAGGTTGAGCATCGATTCCGCCAGCAGTAGTTTCAGGCGACGGTTCTCCTCCTCAAGTCGCCTGACCTCGTGAGCTTCCGTCACGCCTGCTGCCGTGTCCCCCGATGGCTGCCCGACGAGGTGCTGTTCGCCGTTGGCACGCCGTTGCGCTGCCGGACGTGCGGTCCCGTGTTCTCGCGGCAGCAGACCGCGCAAGAAAAGCCGCACGCAGTCTTCGGTGTGTTTATCGATCTGCGATTTCTCGAGCACCATGCCCCAGGCGGTCGCGCTGGCCGGCCCGCCGACGACGAGATACAGAAAGCCGAGTGCGGCCTCTTCCGGATCGATGATCCCGGCGGCTGCGGGCTTGATGCGACGGCGGAACAGGTCCGCAAGGTACGCGATCGTGCGATCGGTGCCTTGCTTGTAGGCATAGACGCCGATCTCCGGCAGCCGGCCGGATTCAGCGTTGGTGATGCGCATCAGCCGCAGTCCCGCCGGACTCATGATGTTCTCGACCAGGATCTGCCCGATGCGCAGCAGACTGTCTTCCAGGTCTTCCGTTTCGGCGGCGCGCAGTCGTTCGATCGGCACGATCCAGTCTTCGATGGCGCGCTGCAGAGCTGCTTTGAACAGCGTGGTCTTGTCCCGATAGCGCAGATACACCGTGCGTTTCGCCATACCGGCCGCTGCGGTGATCGCATCGATCGTGGTGCGGTCGAAGCCTTTTTCGAGGAACAGGTTCAGCGCGATCTCCAGCAGTTCCTGGTTGCGCTGCCTGGCCTGATCGACCGTCTGCCGCCCCGGGCGGGCACGTGGCTTGGGTGCTGCTGCACGGTGGCCGGTGCTGGAGGGTTGCCGGACGCGTTGCTTGCTTTCCATCGAATAGCTCGGCTGAGGGAAGAGACTTCAGGAGCGGCCAATGCTCCGTCTCCAGTCTACCTGAGGTAGGGACTACCCCTTGAGCCTGGGCAGCACCTTGTCGGCGAAGAGCTTCATCTGCTCGTAGACCAGTTCGTACGGCAGACCGCCGAAACTGAAGTTCGCGAGGATCTGGTAGTCGCCGACCATCGATTTGCGCTCGAGGTGATGCTCCACGAGTTGTTCGGGCGTGCCGATCATGTTCCCGGCGACGTAGTCGCGGTACGCCTTGTCGGGGCCGCCCGCGGCTTCCGCCGCCCGTCCCATGAATGCATAGGTCGAGTACGAAGGCAGGTTCTTGAAGTGGTCGCTCATGAACTCGTAGTGATTGGCGACGGTGGCGAACATGCGGCTGAAATACTTGTCGCAGTATTCCGTGACGCGCTGCCTGTCGTTGAAGCACAGCACGAAGTCGGAAATGATGAAGGGCGGTGCGTTGCGTCCGTGAAGCTTCTGGAAAGTTTCGCGATAGCTGTTGATCTCGGGGATGGCGTTGCGCCAATCGCCTTGCGAGAAACGCAGCGTCTGCAGGCCGTAGCGCGCGGCGACTTCCACGGAGGAGGGCGACATCGAGACCATGATGAGGCGGTCCGCAAATGACTTGAAAGGGCGCGGCCGGATCTCCGTGCGCGGGATGCGATACCACTGGGTGTCGGATTCGACGATGCCTGTTTCGACGCCCTTCATGACGATCAGCGCGGCTTCATCGAACATCTCCCGCGAATCCTTGAGTTCGACGCCGAAGGAGCGGAATTCCCTGCGGGCTGCGCCGCGGCCCATGCCCAGCAGCAGGCGACCTTCCGAGAGAATGTCGAGTTCGAGCGCCTGCTCTACCACGCGCAACGGGTTGTTCCACGGCAGGATGACGGCGGCGGTGATGAGCTTGATGGTCTTCGTCTTCGCCGCGACATAGGCCAGCATCTGAAACGGATCCGGACAGGCCGCGTAATCGGTGAAATGATGTTCGACGGGCCCGACCATGTCGAAGCCCATGGCCTCGGCTTCGATGGCGATCTGCGTTTCCCGGCGGAAAAACTCGGCGTCAGGGATGCCGTGAAGATTCTGGAATCCCAGATGAAGTCCTACTTGCATGATCGGTCCTTCCTGTCAGGGAATCGATGGCCATCGCTGGATCTGGGCGCAGCCTAAATTATCACTCGTATCGTTTCAATAGCGTGGCCGGCGTGCGGCACAGGCCGTCGATACCGATTGCCAGGGCGGTGGATGGCAGCGGAAAAAATCGGAAGTTCATGCAAATGACGGCTCAGTCTGTGGCTGCCGGCTGCCGCCGGCCTTCCCTCCAGAATTGAAACTACTTAGGTGACTATTCGTGTCCGGCTGGGCTTAAATACGCATCGTGGCCCAGCCACCGTCAGCAGCGTGCTCGGAGAGAGGCTCTATTTCCGGCCGGACGAACCGGCCACGATGCCATTGCCGGCCGACGTGCCGAGAGCATGCGCCTGAGAAGTGACGCATCATGAGATGGCAACGAAGAAGCCCGAAGAGGAATAGTCATATGACCGAGTTCCACATCGCTGCAGCGGCGATTCATCAACTGCATTCGCGTTACGTCGACGCGGTCTGGCGCAAGGATATCGCCGCGTTCGCGGATTGTTTTACCGAAGATGCCGAATGGCGTCTTACAGGGCTGGTTCTGCAGGGCCGGGACAATATTGCCGCGTTCATGCAGGGCGTCTTTCCGAAGTACCGGTTCATCCTGATGACGTTCAGAACGCCGACGCTCGAGATCGGCGACGGCGTTGCGAGCGGTCGCAGCCATGTCTCGGAGCAGAGCGTCCTGGCGAACGGCAGCCCCTTCGGTCCGATAGGCACCTACTACGAGCGCTTCGTCCAGCAGGCAGATCGCTGGCGGTTCTCCTGGCGGCTGTTTCACACCAGCTACGTCGGGCCGCCCGATCTCACGGGAACATTCTTCGACAACCCGGACTACGGGCCGCCGCCCGCCATGCCGGGGCTCGATGAGCCGTCCTACGATAGAAGCGGGATTCTCACGACGACACGATGAAAGACGAGGGCCTCATGATCATTCGAAACCTTCCCTCACACTGGGATCTCAGTGCGGATGTCGTGTCGATCGGATCGGGCGGCGGAGGCCTGTCCGCCGCGATTACCGCTCATGATCATGGCGCCAGTGCATTGGTGCTGGAACGCACCGATCAGGTCGGCGGTGTAACGGCTTACTCGCTGGGCGAGGTCTGGGTGCCTGGCAATCATCACGCGACTGCACTGGGACTCGAAGATTCGATCGAAAGCGGCTTTCGCTACATCAAGCGCCTCTCGATGAACTACGGCGATGAGACCGCGATGCTCAATCAGGCGGTCCACGCACCCGCCGTGCTCGACTACTTCGAGAAGAGCATCGGACTTCGAATGTCCGTGATCAGGAACTGCTCTGACTACTACTACGGATTCTGCGAAGACAGCGTTGCCGAGGGCAGACTGCTGGAAGTGGTGCCGTTCCCCGCAGCGACGTTGGGAGAGTGGCAATCCAGAACGCGTGTCTCGCCGCATGTTCTCTATGGCATGACCCATGAGGATATGTTCGGCAACGGCGGGCCCGCGAACATTGCCAGATGGGATTTCGGCGTCATGGCCCGGCGACTCGAGTCGGATGAGCGCTGCCTGGGGCCTGGCCTGATTGCGTATTTCGTCAAGGCAGTGCTGGATCGTCGCATCCCGATGCACGTGGGTGTGACTGTCGAAGAACTCATCGGTGACGGTGAGCGCATCGTCGGCGTTCGGGCCACTCGTGATGGGAAGGA
The DNA here is from genome assembly GCA_964492345.1 of uncultured Steroidobacter sp. Lineage (GTDB taxonomy): Bacteria > Pseudomonadota > Gammaproteobacteria > Steroidobacterales > Steroidobacteraceae > Steroidobacter. Next base: position 7,961 of record CAZBKC010000086.1, read on the forward strand.
TCTTTTCGTGAAGGCCAATCGTGGCGTTGTCATCGCCGTTAGCAGCTATGAAAGAAATCGTTCCTACGCAAAAACGCTCGGACAGCAGCTCGAAGTACAGTCCGTGATCATGCCGGCGATCGATGGCGCTCATCTGCGTCTCGCCGGCCGGTTCGGCGCACGCATTGCGCGCGTGCCGGATGTGACCATGCTGGGCTATCAGATTCCTGGCGAAGAACTGCAGGAAGGTGTGCCGCTGTGGCGGAACACCATGGCATTCATGGGCCTGCCGCACACCATCATCGTCAATCGAGCCGGCAAACGCTTTGCGAACGAAGCCTTCTATCGCTCGATCTTTTTCGCCGTCGATGCGATCGATGGCGGGACCCAGACGCATCCGAACTTTCCTTGCTGGCTGATCATCGATGGCCAGGCGAGAGCAAAGTATCCGCTCGGTTCGATCATGCCTGGCCAGGACCTGCCGCCCGGCGTGGGTGTGAAGGCGGATTCGATCGAGGAACTCGCGGTAAAGATTGGTGTGGACGTTGCCGGATTGACTGCAACGATTGCGACGTTCAACGAGTGCTCCGCGAAGGGAGAGGATCCCGAGTTTCGCCGCGGAGCCTACCCCTGGGGTGCATACATGTCCGGCGATCGGCGTCATGAACCGAATCCCAATCTGGGCCCGCTTGAAAAGCCGCCATTCCATGCAGTCGAACTAAGCCGTCTTGCGTCATCCGGCATCGCTTCAGCCGGGCTGCTGACGGATGCTCATTCCCGCGTGCTTGGATGGGACGACAGACCGATCGATGGGCTGTACGCAGCAGGCAATTCAGTTGCACGAGTGGACAATGGAGCAGTAATGCAGAGCGGGGTATCGAACGCACGGGGCATGACGCAGGGATATCTGGCGGGCCGCCATGCCGCAGGCTGTCCCAGCGACCTGCTGGATCGGTACCTGCGCACGCGCAAAAGAACCCGGACGCCCGACGCCGCAATCGGCTAAATTAGCGTCCGTTCACGGACTTGTGGCGCACGGAAGCCGCACGATCTGCAGCTTCAGGGCGAACCACCTTGTCCCACACCACCACTCACCGGGTCTGTTCCTGGGCAGCACTGATTCAACGGTCGCTGTGGGCATTTCTGTGCCTGCTGCTTGCACAAGCGGGTATCGCTGCCCAGGATGCGGCCCATCCCGCGCAGGCCATCGTCGACGAAGCCTCCGTCGCGATGCGAACGGATCCCGAAGCCAGCCGCAGCGATGCCGAACAGGCGCTGGAGATCCTGAGGCGCCGACCCGACGCCGATCTGGAAATCCGCGCGCGCCTGATTCTTTGCGATTACCACTCGGAGCGCGATACGGCTGCTGCGGAAGAACAGATCAGGCTCATCGGCGGCCTGCTGTTCCAGTCGCGTCGTCCCGGGCTGCGTGCCGGCATGTTCGATTGTCAGGGGCAGATCGCCGAGACGGCCGGCAACAACGACAAAGCGCTGGAGAATTACGAGCGCGCGGTGACGCTGGCGAGCGACGCCAACGACGCAGAGATGCTTGCCGCGGCATTGTTCTCGCGCGGCTATCTGCTGGGCCTGCAGGGACAGTACGCCGCGGGGCTCGCCGATCTGCGACGCTCGCAAGGCCTCTATGAGGAGCTGCATCTGCCGCAGCATGCGCTCACCGCACTCAATGGCATCGCCATCCTTTACAACCGGATGGGCGACTACGAACAGGCGCGGCACATGTACAGCCTGGCGCTCAAGGCGCAGCGGGATGCGAAGCTGCTGCGCGAGCAGGCGGTCACGCTCCACAACCTGGGCCGGGCGCAGGAAAACCTGAATCAGTGGCAGGGGGCGCGCGACTCGTTCCAGGAGTCGTTGAATCTCAGTCGGCAACTCAACTACGTGCGCGGCGAAGCGTATGCGCTTCGCGGGCTCGCCGCGGTAGAGAACGGGTTGTCGAATCCCAAAGCGGCACTGGGAATTCTGCAGCGAGCCGAAGAATTGCAGAAAGAGACACCCGACGCCCGGCTCGCGGCACAGATCAATCTCGCCCGCGGCATTGCCCTGCATCAGTTGAAGCGCCTGCCGGAAAGCG
>CAZBKC010000087.1:0-9984 GCA_964492345.1 uncultured Steroidobacter sp.
TGTCCGTTGACGGTTGACGGTCGGAAAGGAAGGCATTCTTCTGGCCGTCAACCGTCAACCGCCAACTGTCAACCGTCAACTCGTCAAGTAAGTGCCATTGGGGTTAATCGAGTCGGGGTCAATCGAGGCGGTGGACGGCGAAACCGGCGGTTCCGTAGGATTCGGCGCATGACATTGAAAGCCAAGCGAACTTCTGTCGCGAAGACAGCCCGGGTGATGGAAGCGCCGAAGCGCGGCATCCTGGACCAACTGCTCGGATACCAGATCCGCCGTGCGCAGACGCGCCTTTTCGCCCACTTCGAGGAGCAGTTGCAGCACTTGAAGATCACACCAGGCCAGCTCGGCCTGCTGGTCATGATCTCGGCCAATCCGGGCATCAACCAGGTCGCGCTTGCACGGGCGGTCGGTATCGAGCGTGCAACGCTGGGCGAGTTCGTCGATCGGTTCGAGCGCGAGAAACTGGTGGAGAGACGCGGGCTCATCGGCGATCGCCGCAGCTACGCACTGCATCTCACGAAGCGCGGCCAGGAATTTCTCGATGAGGCGATCCCGGCCGTGCTGGCCCACGAAACGGCATTCACCGAACACCTGTCATCCGCAGAGCGCGCCACCTTGCTGAAGCTGCTGGCGAAGATGGCCGACCGGCCGGGGGGTTAATTCAACAAGCCCCGCCAGAATGAAAGAGGCCGCAAAGACCGCATAAAAGAGGTAACGCGCTCAGAACCCGATAAGCCGTCATCCCCGCGCAGGCGGGATCCATCTGAATCAGGAAGATGGGTTCCCGCCTACGCGGGAATGACAGAAGGAGCGTAGTCAGCGTTCTACAGGGTCATTCCCTGCTTTTTTGCGGTCTTTCGCGGCTTCCCATCTCCGGGTTATTCCGTCTCCGTGACGATCTGCACGATCATCGAATCGCGGATCCAGCCCTTGAGAAGAATCGCCGCGCGGGCCGGGACGGCGTCGATCGCATGCCATGCGCACAGTGCATCGCAGAGCTGCCCGAACGTTCCTTGCGACAGCAAGGTCGTCAGTGCGGCAGCTTCATCGTCGGCTGCGGATCGATACTTCGGTGTCAGCTCCTCACGCCAGATCAACCAGCTCTGCGGCATCGGCAGGGTGGCCGGCGTCGGCGGCACTTCGTCGGCGGCGAGCGCCTTGAAGATTGCGGATGCATTCGTGCTCATCCGCAGCAACTGCACCGACGGATGCATCTGCAGGCGCAGTGTCGGCCATTGTGCGGGGTCGATCCCGCTCAGCGCACACTCGGTCAGCGGCTCGGCATCCTTCGCATCGAAGGCGGCAGCGATTGCCCATTCCCATTGCGCCAGGTCGGCAAGCACCGGTTGATCGGAATGGGTGCTGGCGAGATGCGAAGACAACCGGTCGCCGAGCCAGCGGACCGAAACGCTGGTTGACGGATGCTCCTGCAGGTAACCGCGCGCGACCGAATCGAACGCTTCGGCGCCGAGCAGTTGCTGCAGGCGTGGATAGTTGTGCGCCAGGGCGTCCACGAGGCGCGAGCGATACGCACCGGCGTAGACCGCCAGGCGCGAGGTACCCGGTACTCCGCCCGTGCTGTTGATGGCGGCTGCAATGGCTTCGTCGCCATCCCGGACGTGCTTCTGAAAGGCGCGCTGTAATTGCGCGAGGTCCATTTCTTCCGCCTGGCAATCCGCTTCAGGATTTCTTGTTCGCTGCCTGCGCCTTCTCGCACTCTGCCTTGGGCAGCATCACGTAACCCTGTCCCTTGCAGCTGTTCTGGCCGGCACAGGCATTCGTGGCCGAATGGCAGGCAGACTTGCCCTTGCAGGCATTGCCACCGTCACATTTCACCGGCGCCTCGTCGGCGGCGCTCGCCGTCGCCAATGGCGTCGAGGCGAACAGCAACGCGGCAGCGGAGGCGAGCGCGGCACCGGAAATCTTCCCCTGTCGATTCATTGTCGGACTCCGATTGAAACTGTGCAGACTCTGTGCAGATCCAGGGACCGCGCCAGGCCGCGGAATATTACCGCCGGAGTATAGGTGGCCGCCGCCAGTGTTCGCGAACGCAGTGCATAGACGCGGCGCAAAAAAAGCAGCGGACGTCTCGCAGAACGCCCGCTGCTTGCCTCGCCGCCGTGTGCGACGAGTCGTGGACTACGACGTTGCCTTGCGAACCTGCATCGCGTCCTTGACGCTCTTCACGCCGTCGACATCGCGTGCCAGTTGCAGTGCCCGGGCCCGGGCCTGTTCAGATTCGACGAACCCGCTCAACGACACATTGCCTTTGAAGGTGTCGACGTTGATCTGATGAGCCTTGGTGACCGGATCCTCGATCAGCTTTGCCTTCACCGTCGCTGTCACGACGCCATCGTCAATGGCCTCGCCGGTGGATTGCTGCGAAGGCGTGGAGCTGCACGCTGCCATCAGCGAACCGCCCAGCATTGCGGCAACCAGCAGAGCCGCCGTGCGTTTGCCCGGATTGAAGCTGCTCAAGCTACTCATGGGAGCCCTCCTGCTCAGTGGGTCGTGGCCAGTGAATGGCCAGTGAATGATGTTTGTCAGCCCGCACCGTCGCGACGCATCTCGGCCTGCTTCCTGGCGGCGTCGAGGTTGGCCTCAGCGCGATCCTTGCAGTCTGTCCGGGCCGATCCACTCAGGGATTCGCACTTTTCGATGGCGACCTTGTGGTTGGCCTCGGCCTGCGCGACCGCCACTTTATAGTCGCCCCTGGCCGCTGTCTCGCTGGCATCGCCGGCAGCCTCTGCCAGCTCGTCCGCGTCGTGATCGGCCTGGGCCTCGGCGACCTCTCTCTGCGCGTCGGCCATGCTTTCGCGCGCATCCGCCTGGGCTTCCGCAACCTCGCGCTGCGCCTCGGCGCGTGTATCCGCCACATCGTGCTGTACTTCAGCAGGAGATTCGGCCCTGTTGCAGGCTGCCACCGCGACACCCGCGACGATGATCATCAGAAGTGAATGGAGTTTCATCGATAGTTCCTCGTCGTTGCAGCCAGGCGGTTTCGCGCAGGGATCTGCACGGACCTGACCTGCGTTGTTCGCGTCGATAACGTGCGGTCGTATTCAAGGTTCCCGCCAGGGTCAAGGGTGTCGCCGCGTGGCGACTTGGCGCGGCGCCGTCGGAACATGCATGAGCCGATCGCGTTAATGCCGGGATCGGGCCCGAGTCCCGCCGCCAGTCATCACCGCTTCAATGCCGATGCCGCCTGACAGCCCTCCTGCAGATGCGATGGGTGCGTTGCCCGCGACGACGGCTCAGGTGCCGTTCGCCGTGGTGGCGATCACGCTCGTGTCGATCGCGCTGTTGCTGCTCAACGCCACGCTGCTCATCATCAACACGGCCGGCACCATGGACTCGAACGAGCAATACGCCCGCTCTTATGAGATCAAACGGTCTCTCACGGCTTTTCAATCGACGATTGCGACTGCGGAAGCCGGCCAGCGCGGCTATCTGCTGACCGGGCAAGCCGTGTATCTGGAACCGTTTGAGCGTGCTGCGCGCAGCTGGCGCGCCGAGATCGACCGCCTGCGCGCACTCGTGGCCGACAACGGTGGAGTGGGCAGTGCGCAACGAGTTGCGGATCTGGACGAACTCGAGTCCATGACCGCCAATGCGGTCGCGCGCCTGGAAGGCACCATTGCGCATACAGGCGAGGAAGGCAGTGCGGACGTTGCGGGGACAGGCTGGGCAACGGCTGACATGGACCGGGTCCGCGATCAGGTCAGGCGCATGCTGAAAGAAGAAGACACGCGCATCGAAGCGCTGCGCGGCGAAGTGCTGCACGACATGTGGCTGACCGTCGGCATCGCGGTGTTCACGACCGTGCTGACGGTCGGGGTGCTCATCGGCCTGCAGACGCTGCTGCGACGCTACGTGGCGGCTCGTGCCCGGGCGGAAGGCGCGCTGGTCGAAGCGAATCAGCAGTTGAACCGTCAGGTCGAGGAGCGCACGGCGGAACTGAGCGAGCTGTCGCAGCACCTGATCAGCGTGTCCGAGGAAGAGAAAGCCCGTATCGCGCGCGAGCTGCACGACACGCTCGGCAGCAATCTGACTGCCATCAACATGGATCTGAACTGGATCAACAAGCGACTGCCGGCGGAGCAGCCGGAGTTGCGTGAACGGCTGCAGCGATCGCTGCAGATGCTGTCGGACACCGTCGAGCTGAAGCACGAGGTGATCGAGGGTCTGCGGCCCAGCCATCTCGACAATCTCGGCCTTGCATACGCAATGCGCACACATTGCCGCGAATTCACGCGGCGCACAGGCGTGCCGTGCGATGTGCAGGTGAATGAGGATTTCGACGACCTGGATCCGTCCTGGTCGATTGCACTGTATCGCATCGCACAAGAGGCGCTGACGAATGTAACGCGGCATGCGTGTGCCCAGTCGGTGCAGGTTCACCTGTCGCGATCTGAAGACGGTATTCGCCTGCGTATCATCGACGATGGCGCCGGCATTCCGGAAGGTGCAGTGTCGCGTGCCAAGTCCCATGGGCTCGTCGGAATGCGCGAGCGCATGCGACAGATCGGAGGCGCAATCCGCTTTGGCACGGATCCGGTCCGGGGAGGCACCGTGGTCGATGCATTCATTCCACACGCTGTGATGCCACAGGCGCAGGCCGGGGGTCGATAGGCAGGGATGCTTCACGCGTGTCCCGACGATTTTTCCCCGTGGCCGGTTCAGGCCGCCATTCCCGGTCGTTTGACGGTGAGCGCCGGGGCAGTGACTTGTCGATCGTATGAAGATGGTTGTGGAGGAGTACCGGGATGAATGTCCTGCCCAATGACGCCGTGGCGTTCCTGAGCGATTCCGATGCACTGGCTGTCGCGCGCGTCTGCAGCATCGGGGGTCTGCTCGGTGAATCGATGGCCATGCACACGATGTTCGAGCAGATGGCTCGCATCGCGAACCTGCACGCCGATGTACTGATCGTGGGTGAGCACGGCAGCGGCAAGGAACTGGCCGCACGTTGCCTGCATGACCTGAGCGGTCGGGCAATGGAACCTTTTCTGGTGCTGAACTGCGCCGCTCTCGCGCCCGCGCTCGTCGAGTCTGAACTGTTCGGTCACGAAACCGGTGCCGGTGAGGGAGGCATTGCGCGTCTGGGCAGCCAGCGGGGGCAGCTCGAGCGCGCCGGATACGGCACCGTGCTGCTTGAGGAAGTCGCGGAGCTGTCGCCGGGGCTGCAGGTGCAATTGCTGCGCGCCCTGGAATCGCGGCGCATCGTCCGCGTTGGCGGTTCCCGCGAGCTGGAATTTCATTGCCGGGTGATTGCGACGGCCAACGGCGATCTGCGCGCCGAGTTGCTCGATCGGCTTTCCATCTGCCGGCTGCGCGTGCCGCCGCTGCGCGAGCGCGGCGAGGACATCGAACTGCTCGCGAATTATTTTCTGCAGGTGCTGAACGCGGAGGAGCGCACATCGAAGCGCCTGTCAGAAAATTCCGCGGAGTGCCTGGCGCAGTACCCATGGCCGGGGAACGTACGTGAATTACGCAATGCCGTGCACCGGGCGTTCATCCTCGCCGAAGGCGACCTCGACCTCGCGGCTGCCATCGACAAACCGGTGCCGCCGCTGTCTTCGATCGGCGACGCAGACCATTTGCGTATTCCGGTCGGTACTCCACTGGCGCAGGCGGAACGCTGGATGATCCTGGCCACGCTGAGAAAGTGTGAGGGAAACAAGACGCGTGCTGCTGCGTTACTGGGTGTCAGTCTGAAAACGCTCTACAACCGGCTGCATGCCTATCGCATGCAGGGATCGAGCGATCATGATCATGTCTCCACCGAGGTGGCCAACTGATGTTCAATCCCAGAGAAAACGAATTGTCGCAGACGCATCGCGAGCTTCAGCAGCAGATTCGCGTTCTGATCGTGGATGACCACGCCATCCTCCGCGCGGGTGTACGCGAAATGCTGGCAGACGAAGACGATCTGACGGTCGTGGGTGAGGCCGGATCCGCCGAAGAGGCGCTGCAGTTTCTGGAAAGCGGTACCAAGGTCGATATCGTCGTCCTCGACATCACGCTGCCCGGGCAGAGCGGTATCGAACTGCTCAAGCAGTTGCGCGACGAGCGTCCGGAGCTGGCGATCCTGGTGCTCAGCATGCATCCGGAGCGCAGTTTCGCGGTGCGCCTGATGCGAGCCGGCGCCAACGGCTATGTGCCCAAGATGATCGTGCCGGAAGAGCTGGTGAAGGCAGTGCGCGCCGTCGGTGCGGGTCGGCGCTACATCACGCCGATCGTGGCCGAGCTGCTGGCGTCCGATTGCGCTGCCCACGAAGAAGGCCCGATGCACAACCGGTTGTCGGAACGGGAGTTGCAGGTCTTTACCCGCATCGCTCGCGGCATTTCGCCCGCCGTCATGGCCAACGAGCTGGGTATCAGCGTCAAGACCGTGAGCACCTATCGCGCGCGCATCCTGGAAAAAATGGCGATGCGCAGCAATGCCGAGATCGCCGCCTACGCGGTGCGCAACGAGCTGGTCGATTGACTACCGCGACATGCCGCAGCGATTGCGACGTGTCGCGCAGATCGGGGCCAGGAATATCGTTACTGGCATTCGCGCCAGCCTCCGCCCCGAGGACGAAGCAGGTGGATCGCCTGCAGACCGCGAGCTGACCGTCTACATCGTTGAAGACTCCATGCCGGTGCGCGAGCGGCTGATCGAAACGGTACGGGAAATTCCCGACACGCGTGTGGTCGGCGAGGCGGCAGAGGTGCCGGATGCGCTGGAGGGTGTGCGTACCTGTCAGCCGCAGGTGCTGATACTGGATATCCAGCTGCGCGGGGGCAGCGGCATCCGGTTGCTCAAGCAGTTGCACGCCACCGGCGTGCGTCGGCCGGAACTCGTCATCGTCGTCACCAACTATCCGACCGATGATTACCGCAAGGCGAGTCACGACTGCGGCGCGGATCATTTCTTCGACAAGGCGTCGGAATTCCACAAGGTTCGCGACGTGCTGATGAGACATCGGCATGAGGGGTTGACGGTTGGCCGTTGACCGTTGACGGCAAGAGGGCCGTCGCTGTTTTCTGACTGTCAACGCCCGACCGTCAACGGTCATCTCTTCTTCTACTGCCAGCCGTGACGTCGGGAGAAGTCCTTCACCTGACGTTCCGCTTCCTCGCGTTCCCATCCATACCGTTCCTGCAGTTTTCCTGCGAGAACGTCGGTGTTGCCTTCGAAAAATATCTCCGCCGACGGATCCGGGCCCGAATGTCGTGCGTTCGGGTGCCGATACCTCGTGCTGTTTCGATCCGTACAGCCCACCCCGTGGGCCTCCCAGTTCGGTGGGGCACCCGCTGAGATCCCACCGCAACACCGCGGCAGGTGGCTGTACATTCAGGCCGCGTCTTCGGGCGCGGCCATTTTTTCGTGTCCACGAGGGGCGCAAGCGAGCAAGGCAAGTTGACCGTTGACGGTTGGCCGTTGACGGTCGGAAAAGAACCGCGACTCTGACAGTCAACCGTCAACCGTCAACCCTCAACCCTCGACTCTCGACTCCCATCACTCGCCCGACCACCAGCTCATGAATTCCTCGAAGCTGATCAGTCCGTCGCCATCGCCGTCGGTCATGTCGAAGGCCAGCATGCATTCGTCTTCCGACAGATCCCGGTCGAGCGACTGCAGCAACGCTGAGAATTCCTTCGTGGTAATCCAGCCGTCGGCGTCCCGGTCGCAGCTATCGAAATTCTGGCGCAGCTCGATCAGTTCATCCGGCTTCACGTCGTGCATGGATGGTCTCCCTGGGTTCGTCATTCTGGTTTGCCGCTGCTGTCAGCGGCCTTCCGGGTGAACGCCCGGCCGAGAAAGTCGCCGTTCTTCCAGCGCGGCCTGGTTGGCGCGTTCGCCACTTCCACTGCCATGCGCAGGTTGATGCGCGCCAGATCGGCGGCGGTCGAGTAGTCGATCGGTCCTGCGGTATCGTCGCCAGGCTGGTGATACCGCTTCTCGAGAAATTCGCTGCGCATCGCGGCAACATCGATCTGCTTGTCGCGCGGCTGATATCCACCCGAGAGCACGATCGCCGGAATTCCCTGGCGGATGAACGAGAACTGATCGCTGCGGACGAAGGCGACCTGCTCCGGTGCCGGGTCGGGGCTCAGGCGATAACCCTGGCTGCCGGCCGCATTGCGCGCAGCGGCGCCCAGGGAGGAATGCGGTTCGCCGAGCGCAACCATGTCGAGCGTCGGCGCGAACAGCATCGGCATGTCGATATTGATGTTGGCGATGATCGTGCCGCCGACGAAGGACGGATGCTGGGCGAGATAGTCGGAACCCAGCAGGCCCTTCTCCTCGGCGGTCACCGCGGCGAAGACGATGGTGCGGCGGGTCTTGATGCCCGACGCATTCAGCGCGCGGGCCATTTCCAGCAGGATGCCCGTTCCCAGCGCGTTGTCCTGCGCGCCGTTGTAGATCGAATCGCCGTTGACCGCGGAACCGCGGCCGAGATGGTCGAGGTGGGCCGTGATCACCACGATCTCGTTGCGCAGGTCGGTGCCTGTCGCGGCCGCGACCACATTGTCGCTCTCCGTGCGGCGCAGGCCCGTCGTGGCCGACATCGTCAGCAGGCCGGGCAGATCGAAAGCCTGCGGCTCGCCGGCATCGGCCGCGGCAAGGGCGGCATGGAAATCCTTTGGCGCCCCGTCGAAAAACCGTGTACCGGCTTTCTGATCGAAGCGGAAGCGCAGCTTGAGCTGCTCGTAGGCGTTGCGTGGCTGGCCCGTCTCGTCGAGCCAGCGCATCTGCGGCGTCCAGCTCATCGCGACGACGCGCTCCCACGGAAACAGATTCTCGTCCTGCGTCGAGGAGATCGTCACGACACCGACGGCGCCGCGCTCGATCAGTTGCGGAAACTTGGTGTAGGTCGATGAGTAGTACGCGCGCTGGGTATGCGGGAACTGCGCCGGCGCGCCGGTGAAGATCACGGCGATGCGGCCCGCAAGGTCGATGTCGGCGAAATCGTTGTAGCCGAGATCAGGCGCGTCGATGCCGAATCCGGCGAACGTCAGCGGCGCCGTCAGCGTCGAACTCGCCGAGAGATAGTCGGCCGAGGGCAGGTAGTGCGTGCCGTATTCGAACGTGTGCGTGCGTTTGTCGACGACGAGTTCGGCCGACGATCCCGGCAGGACCGGTGTGGCTTCGAGCAGCGGCACGGTCTGGAAGAAACTTTCCGCGTCGCCGGGCGGCTTCAGGTTGGCCTGGCGAAACTGCGCGGCGACATAGGCTGCGGCGATGTCATAGCCGCGAGAGGCGGTGGCCCGACCTTCGAGCAGATCGCTGGCGAGGAATTCGACGTGACCGCGGATCGCTTCGGGACGTACCAGCGACGCCGGCTCGGCCGCGCCTGCCATCGTCGCGTTCAGCAGCACGGTGGCGACAGCCACCCATCGTGCGACTCGCGGTCCCGTGGTCATTATGGGGAGTCTTCCTCTCATCGTCCGGCGGTCGTCGTTGCGCTGACACACTACACAGAGTCTGGCGCGTTTGGGAGTTCTCCGGCCGGGCGGGGTTCACAGTCCATTCAGCGGCTGGCGCCGAGCCTCGGCATGCGGCATCCTGCGCGCGCCGGACCGGAGCCCACCGGGATATGGATTCGAGAACGCGTACTTCTGCCGGATCTTGTTGCCGCATCGTTGCGGCGTGGGCAGTGCTGTCGATGCTGCTGCAGGGATGCGCGAGTTCACCGCGGCCTGCATCTGTTCCGTCTCACAAGGCACCGGTGCCGCAACGGCAGGACGGGCGGGAAATTTCCGTCGGCAGCGAAATCGTCATCCGCGCCATCTCGTTGCTCGGCGCTCCGTACCAGTTCGGCGGCAGCGGTCCGGCCGCCTTCGATTGCAGCGGCCTGGTGCAGTTCGTCCATCATGAATTGGGCATCGCGGTGCCGCGAACCGCGGCCGAACAATATCGCGCTGCCGAACCGGTTCGACTCGATGACATCGAACCCGGCGACCTGCTGTTCTTCCGCATCAGCGGCAAACGCA
>CAZBKC010000088.1:0-8068 GCA_964492345.1 uncultured Steroidobacter sp.
CTGATCACTACCCCCTTCCGATGTGCTTATTAGTTCTTGCCTGGAAATCGCACCCGCGTTACCGCCTCGTGCTGGCGGGCAACCGCGATGAGTTTCACGACCGCGCCGCGGCGCCCCTCAACTGGTGGCAGGACGATCCGCGCATCCTGGGCGGCCGCGACCTCAAGGCCAACGGCACCTGGCTCGGGGTGGCGCGCTCAGGCCGCTTCGGCATCGTCACGAACTACCGCGACCTGCAGGCTCCTGTGGAAGGCGCGCCCTCACGCGGCAATCTGATCCCGCGCTTCCTGACCGGCGCCACCTCGCCGAAGGAATTCCTGGATGACCTGCGCGGCGCCGCGTTGCGCTACTCCGGATTCAACCTGCTGGTCGGCGGCACCCGGGCGCTGTACTACTTTTCGAATCGTGGCACCAAGGCGCCGACCGCCCTGGCCCCCGGGGTCTACGGACTGAGCAATCATCTGCTCGACACGCCCTGGCCCAAACTGGAGAGAACCCGCAATCGTTTCGGCAAGTTGCTGGCCGAGCCGGAACTGCAGGCCGACGATCTGTTCGCCATGCTGGCCGACCGCGAACAGGCGCCCATCGACAACCTGCCCTCGACGGGCCTGCCGGCCGACTGGGAGCGCGTCGTCTCCGCGCCGTTCATCGTCAACGAGCGCTATGGCTCCCGTTGCTCGACGCTGTTGCTGGTGGAACGCAACGGCCGCACGGTACTGCACGAGCGGCGCTTCGATCCTGTTGGTGTGCAGACCGGCACCACTCGCTTCGAGTTCACCAGCGCCGAAGTGCCTGAAGTCTGGTTCGAGGCTGAGGATCCCAACGCGGCCGCGGCTGTCGACACCTCGTTCGACTCCTCCCCCGAATGAGATCATGCCGCATCCTGCGACAGCCCCGGTTCGCTGCGATGCGCACGACTGAAACTGCTGACCGCATGCGAATCGGGCCGCGATGGCTGGCACTGCCGCTCGCGGTCGCGATGACGTGCGCCCAGGCAAAGATCGTGATCGACATTCCCGACACGACCTCGACAGTCGAAACCAACGTTCGCGCCTTTCTCAGCCTGACGCGCTACGCCGAGCGCACGGACGTGACGCCCGAAGTCATGTCGCGACTGCAGCGGCGCATCGTCTCCGAAACGCGTCGCGCGCTCGAACCGCTCGGCTACTACGAGCCGGAAGTCAGGTACGAAACCGTGCGCAACGGCGAGGACTGGCACGTGACCGTCCACGTCACCCCGGGCCGGCCGGTGCGGCTGTCCGAAGTTTCCATCGACGCGACTGGCGCGGGCAGGAACGAACGGGCGCTGCGCGAAATCATCGACTCCGGGACCCTCAAGCCCGGCCTGCGGCTCAATCACGGCACCTACGACAGCGTCAAGGGCGCATTGCTGCGCGCGGCCCGCAACGAGGGCTACCTCGACGTGAAGCTGACGAAAAGCGAACTGATCATCGATCGGCAGCAACGGCGCGCCACCGCCACGCTCCAGGTCGACACCGGCGAACGTTACCGCTACGGCAAGATCGCCACCGAGCAGACGGTCATCACCGACGATGCAATGCGTCGCATGCTGCGCATGAAGGAAGGCGACCCCTACACGCTCGACTCGCTGCTGCGCACGCAATACGTGCTCGACGACAGCCAGTACTTCAAGACCGTGAATATCGACAGCGGCGATCCCGATCGCGAATCGCGCACCGTACCGATCACCGTCCATGCAGCGCCGAACCGGCGGCATCGCTACGGGGTAAGCATCGGCTACGCCACTGACACGCGCGCGCGCGGACAGTTCACCTGGGACAACCGCCGCGTCAACGAACATGGTCATCGTGCCAAGGTGGAACTGACCGCCTCATCGGTGCTCAACGAAATCGCGGGACGCTATGTCGTCCCGGTAATGGATGTCGCGCTCGAGAAGCTGGAGTTCACCGCCCGGGTGCGTGACGAAGAACTCGGCGACACGCGCAGCGAGCGCGTCGAGATCGGGTCCGGCCTCACGCAAGTGGTAGGTCGCTGGCAGCGCGTCCTGTTCCTCACGCTGTCCGAGGAGGAAACGACGCTTCCGCCCACGGCGACTGAGCCCGAAACGAAGAACACGGCATTCCTGATCGTTCCCGGCATCAGCTACTCGACGCTCCCGACCTACGTGATCGGCGGCAAGCCTCGGCCGTACAGCGTCTACACCGAATTGCGCGGCTCGCCCGCAACGCTGGGATCGGATGCGTCATTCCTGCAATTCCGCACGCAACTCGAGCGCATCCATCCGATCTCCGAGAAATGGAGCCTGCGCGGACGATTCGAGCTTGGCACCAGCTGGATCAAGGAGGATTTCTCGGAGCTGCCCGCCTCGCAGCGCTTCTTTGCCGGTGGCGACCGCAGCGTGCGCGGATTCGGCCTGAACGAACTCTCCCCCAAGGACAGTGACGGCAACAGCATCGGTGGACAGAACCTGCTGACGGGCACAATCGAGATCGAGCGCGCGCTACCCAGGAATTTCGGTGTCGCAGTCTTCTCCGATTTCGGCAATGCCTTCGATGACTGGGACGAGCCGATGCTCGAGTATTCCGCCGGTCTCGGCGTTCGCTTCCATATTGCGGTGGCGAGCATCGGCATCGACGTGGCGCAGCCGCTTTCCGAGCCCGGACGCGGACCGCGCGTACACTTATATATGTCGACGATGTTCTGACCGGACGACGCCACCGAACAAGAACTAGAGACCGAGCGCCGTGCGGAAGTGGATCTTCATCATCCTGCTGATTGTGCTGATCGCAGCACCAGCCACCCTGATTGCGACGCTGCTGTACACGCCGCTCGGGCTGTCGATGATCGCCGCGCAGCTCTACCGGCTCGAACCGCTGGGCGTTCGCATCGAGGGATTGAGCGGCACGCTGCTTGGTACATTGCGGATCGAGCGTTTCGAATTCGACCATCCTGGCATACACGCGGTAACGCACGACATTGTCATCACGCTGGTCCCCCGCGAGTTGCTGCTGCAGACGATCCGCGCCTCCTCGCTCACGGCGCGCGACACACTCGTCGAGATCCGCAGCGCCCCGCCGACTCCGCCCCCCACCAAGCCGCTGCGGTTCCTGCCTGGCTTCATGCGCATCGACGTGCGCGGTGCCGAACTGACCGGTCTGCGCTACGTCAACATCGACGGCACGACCGTCGACGCGGACAGCTTGCGCGGCAGCGTGCGAATCAGTCCGCGCCGCCTGCGTATCCGCAACTTCCGCATCGAAGCACCGCAGTTCCAGCTCGCCGGCAACGGCAGTCTGCTCGCTGACCGTCCATTGGGACTCGATCTGCGCGTCGATGGCAATGCCATGCTCGAGCGCGGCACGCAGATCGTGGCGAGCGCACAGACCAGCGGCACGATCGAGCAACTCTCGATTCAGGCAACGATGCTGAAGCCCGATGTGATCAACGTCAACGGGCTGTTCACGCGCCCCGACGGGGGCTGGCGTCTGCACGGCCGCGTTGCCTCGCCGACCGTGTCCTTGCAGCCATGGATGGAGAATCCTCCCTTCTCGCTGCGCAATATCGCACTCAACATTGACGCCGGACCGAACGAAGTTCTGGCGCAAGGCAATATCGGCGTACCCGAACTGTCGGGTCGCGATCTGACGATCGATCTGGCAGGCAAGTTCGCCCAGCGCGTGCTGACGCTGCAGACAGGGAACATCGCGGTCAACGATACGGCCGCACGATTGCAGGTGACGGGCACGGCGACCTTCGACAGCGACGCACCGACGCTGGATGCGAAGGCCAGCTGGACAGCACTGCAATGGCCGCTCGATGCAACGCCCATGATCTCGAGCACCCGGGGCGAGCTGACCTTGCGCGGTGCGCTGCCGTACGACTACGCGGTGAATGCTCACGTGCTCATGCCGGCCGAACTGACCCGCACGCACGCCGCCATCGAGGGCGACGCCCGCGCCAACGGTGTGCTGAACCGCGACAGCCTCACGTTGCACGACTACACGATCCAGGCCCTGCAGGGTTCGATGACGGGCGATGGCTCGTTGCAGTTCGCGCCGCCGCGCAAGTGGTCATTGGTTGCGAATGCCACCGACATCGATCCCGCGCAGGCTCATGCCGGGTTTCCGGGCAAGGTCACGTTCAGGCTGCAGGCCACGGGTGAGGGATTCGACAGGAACGCACATTTCGACGCGCACCTTGCCGATCTGTCGGGCACCCTGCGCGGCGAGCGGGTCAGAGGCAACGCACAATTGAAGCGGGATCGACAGGGATGGAGCGCACGGGAGGTAGCGCTGCAGATGGGCGATGCGAACCTGTCTGCCCACGGCACGCTCAACGATCGCATCGATGCGGAGGTCTCGCTGCGTGCGCGATCGTTGCAGGCCTTCCTGCCCGACGCGCGCGGCAGCGTGGACCTGACCGCCAGCGCACACGGTCCGGTGAAGACGCCGCGCATCGTCGCCAGGTTGCAGGCAACGAATCCGCAGTATGCGCAGTGGCGTGCCACATCGTTGTCCGTCGACACCGATCTCGATCTGGGCGGCCAGAATCCTTCGCGACTCGCCGCAACGGCACAAGGCATCGGCCAGGCGAAGACGTTCATCGAAACGCTGCGCATCAACGGCGATGGTATTGCGGCAGAGCATCGCGTCGATGTCGCGATGGTCGGTGTCGGCAGCGGCAGCAGCGCCGCGCCGCATACGACACTGCACATCGACGGACGCTATGCCGACGCAACCTGGTCCGGTACGTTGCGGGCGACGCAGATCGGCGACGGACGCAACACCGGCGAGCCCCTCGTCATGAAGGAGCCGGGCAATTTCCTCGTCTCGCGCGACCGACTGCTCCTGGAAAAATTGTGCGTCGCCATGGGCAATGGCCAGTTCTGCGCGGACGGTCGCTGGCAGCGCAACGGTCCCTGGCAGGGAACGATCTCCGGCTACGAAATTCCTCTCGCTGCCGTGCTGCCGCCGGCGGGCGCCGAAACGGAGTACTCCGGGCGCATCGAAGGCCGGGTGCACGTGTCAGGCGCTCCCAACCAGCCGTGGCTGCTCGACTCGGGTGCGCGCATCATCGACGCAGCCGTCATCCACAGGCCGCCCGGCGCCGATCCCGAAACACTGAACCTCGGCAACGGCGGTCTGTCGGGCACCGCCACGGCCGAGCGCGTCAACTTCTCGCTGGGCGTGCAGGCATTCGAGGACACCTTCCTTTACGCGAACGCACACATCGAACGCAACGGCAGGAATGACCTGATGAACCTGCCACTCACCGGCGACATTCGTGCGCGCGCGGCCGACGCGAACATCCTGCCGGTCCTGTTCACCGAGATCGACAATGCCGCGGGATTGCTGACCGCCGACATCAACGTCGGCGGCACGCCGGCACACCCACAGATCGGCGGACGCATCGAACTGGCCAATGGCGCCTTCGATTCATATCGCGTCAACCTCGCGCTGCGGCAAATCAATCTCGTCGCGAACATGGCGAGCAACGAACTCGATTTCCGCGGTTCCGGTCTCGCGGGCGACGGTCAGCTGAATGTCGGCGGCAAGTTCGCGTGGAGCGACGGCGCGTTGCACGGACATCTGAACATCGACGGCCAGAACCTGCTCGTGGCCGACCTGCCCGAGTATCGCGTGATCGCCTCCCCCGATCTGAAATTCCTGATCGACGGTCAGGGCATCAATGTCGCCGGCGATGTCGTGATCCCGGAAGCCAGCATCAGGCCCGTGAATCTCGGCGGCGCGGTGCAGGTCTCGGACGATGCGCACTATGTCGGAGAGACCGAGGCCGAACGGGAAGGCCAGTACACCGTCCACAGCGATGTCCGCGTGAGGATGGGCGACAACGTACGCATCGATGCCTTCGGCCTGCAGGGGCGCATCGTGGGCGGCGTCGGCACCACCGTCCACACCGGCGCCGCGCCCGTCGGGCGCGGCGAACTCAGCGTGGCCGACGGACGCTACGAAGCCTACGGCCAGAAGCTCGACATCTCGCGCGGCCGGCTGCTGTTCGATTCCTCGCCGCTCGAAGATCCCGGACTCGACATCGAGGCGCAGCGCAAGATCGAGAACATCACGGTCGGTCTCAATGTGCGCGGCACATTGAAGGATCCGCGGCTCGCGTTCTTCTCGGAACCGCCCATGTCGCAGACCTCCATCATGTCGTACCTGCTGGTCGGCAAGGGCATCGACGACGTGCAAAGCGGCGATGCAGCCACCATGGACTCCGCCAAGGAGACGATTACGCTGCAGGGCGGCGGTCTGCTGGCATCGCAGCTCGGCCGCCGCCTCGGTCTCGAAGAGGTGGGTGTCGAAAGCACCACCAGTTCTGCGGGTCAGACCAATACCTCCCTGGTGCTCGGCAAATTCCTGTCGCCGCGCCTGTTCATCAGCTACGGCATCTCACTCACCGAATCCATCAACACGTTCAAACTGCGCTACACCATCAGCGACAACTGGGTTCTCAAGATGGAGGCTGGCGAAGTGCAGAGCGCGGATGCGGAGTACACGATCGAGCGGTAGTGCGGCGGAGAAGTAACGAAAGTCACGAAGGCAGAAGGCATTTCGCCTGCATTCTTGCCCTCGTCACTTTCGTGACCTTCGTGACCTTCGTCACTTCCGCCCGTCACTTTTCCATGCCCCGTGCATCTTGCCCGCACTCCCTGCACACTGCGCACTCCAGACGCAGCAGCTCGTTCCTCATGTCAGAACTCACTCCCGCCTGGTTCAGCAAGGCCATCGCGCATCCCACGCAATCGCATTTCGTCGATGTCGATGGGACACAGATTCATTACCTCACGTGGAACGCACATGAGGATCACAAGCCCGGCCTGCTGCTGGCCCACGGCTTTCGCGCACACGCGCGCTGGTGGTCGTTCATCGCGCCGTACCTGACGGAACGCTTCCGTGTCTTGGCGCTTGATTTTTCCGGCATGGGCGACAGCGGCAGCCGCACGCGCTACACGCCCGACGGTTTCGTGCATGACATCGTCGGTGTGATGGGCGCAGCGGGCTTCGAACGCGTCACGCTCGTCGGTCACAGCTTCGGCGGGTCGCGCGTCCTCGCCACCTGCGCCACTTATCCGCAGCGAGTCGAGCGCGCGGTCGTGATCGACAGCTACATCCCCATTCCGGAATTTCCGCGGCGCGAGCGCCTGCCTGATCTGCCGCGACAGAAGAAGGTCTATCCGACTTACGAGGCGGCACGCGCGCGCTTCAAGCTCGTGCCCGAACACAATTGCGCAACGCCCTGGGTACTCGACCATGTCGCCCGGCATTCCATGAAACAGGTCGACGGCGGCTGGACCTGGAAATTCCACGAAGGCTATGCGCGGATGACCGATGACCCGGCCGCCGAAGCGGCCCACAACGCCGCCACCATCGAGAAGGTGCCGATGCCGGTCAGCGTGATCTACGGCGATCGCAGCGTCGTGATGACGAAACCGCTGGCCGAGGCATTCACTCGCCGCCTGCGTCACGGCCATGGCCCGATCGAGATTCCCGAATCGCACCACCATGTGCTGCTCGATCAGCCACTGTCGCTGGTGTCGGCGTTGCGGGCAGTGTTGTGTGACTAGAGAGAGAAGAGGCCGCGAAAGACCGCATAAAAGAAATGACGGGATCTGAAGAAAATCAGATCTTCCCTCTTTTATGCGGTCTTTTGCGGCCCCTCCCCTCTTAGTCAAACTCCGTCGGCCAGTCGCGATTCAATTGATGCTCATACATGCGATGGATCTGCTTCGCGGTTGAGCGACTCGTGGACAACTCGGGCAGTGCGTCAAGCGGAAAGAATTCCACGGCGTCGGTCTCATAGCTCAGTCGCTCCTGCCCGCCCGTGATCTCGCAGATGAAGAACGCTTTCCAGGCATGGAAGAGATACGGCGGATGCTCGTGCAGGTTGCGGTCGTACAGCGCTGCGAGTTTGACCGCACGGGCGGTGAAGCCCGTTTCCTGCTCGATCTCCTTTTCGACGGCTCGCGAGGGAGTGTCGTTGATATCGGCCCAGCCGCCGGGCAGCGTCCACTTGCCGTCGATGGTCTCCCGCACCAGCAGGATGTTCGAGATCCGGTCCAGCTGCTCGC
>CAZBKC010000088.1:8078-9965 GCA_964492345.1 uncultured Steroidobacter sp.
GCGGAACACGGCGCCGCGCACGTCCATCTTCGGCGTCGCGTAGCCGTCTTCGACGAACCAGGTCTGGCGCAACTGCCCGGCCGGCAGACCCGACTCTGCGGCCAGCAATCCGGTAGCGATCTCGACGACTTCGCGATACCGCTCGCGGTCGTATTCGTCGCGCGTGAAGTGCAGTCCGGACTGCGCCAGCGCCAGCAGGCGACGGGCGTGATCGAGTGACGTAGGCATATGCGGCTGAACGCTCAGGTGGCAGGAACCCGGAATCCTGCGCCGAGCAAACCACAGGCATATGTCGTCGTAAACTCTACGAACTGATGTCGACCGGCAGCACGGGCGTCTATGTGACACCGGCGGCGCCGCGCACCTACGGGGCCACGGTGCGCTGGTTCTTCTGACCTGCACGGCGGCGGCAGCGCATCGAGCGCTGCCGCCTCGCTGGCATTTGCTGCCCGGCGCATGACCGTCATCACGCCACGCGCTACCCTGCTCCCATGAGCAACTCGGTCCCCGATCCGGTTCCCGTCCCGCACACCGACCTGTCCGCCGATGCGCTGCGAGGCGTGATCGAGTCTTTCGTGCTGCGCGAAGGCACGGAATACGGCGCACGCGAGTACTCCCTCGAAGAAAAAGTCACGCATGTGATGCGGCAGCTCGAACGCGGCGAGGCACGCATTCTTTTTCATCCGGTCACATCGACCGTCGACATCGTGGTGGTCGATCGGACCCGCGCGAAACCGGACTGAGCGATCCTGAAGACGTTCCGGCGTCAACCCGCAGGAAAGTCTGTACTGCAACGCGCAGACGCCGACAGCGAGCAGCGGGTGCTCTATGATCACGCGCCGCTGCTGATCCGTGACTCATGAACACCCGCGCAACTGCGCCGCTCGCTTCCCAGACCGATGCCCGCGGCCTCGCCGCCGCCGCTGGTGCGTTCTTTATCTGGGGATTGCTGCCGCTTTATCTGAAACTGTTGCAGTCCGTTCCCGTACTGCAAGTCACCGCACACCGCCTGGCCTGGGGTTGCGTGTTCGCTCTGGGCTGGCTTGCCGTGCGCAAGGGACTCGGCAACATCGCAGTGGCACTGGCTGATCCGCGGGTGCGATTGCGATTGTTCATCAGCGCCGCGCTGATCAGCGTTAACTGGATCACCTATGTCTGGGGCATCGCCAACAACCGGGTGGTCGAAACGAGCCTCGGATACTTCATCAATCCTCTGGTGAATGTACTGCTCGGGGTCGTGCTGCTGTCCGAGCGACTCAATCCGGCACAATGGGCGGCAGTCAGCATCGCTGCGGCCGGGGTGGTGTATCTGACCTGGAGTGCCGGACATCCGCCATGGATCGCCCTGACGCTGGCCATCTCGTTCAGCCTTTATGGCTTCACGCGCAAGGTCGTGCAGGTCGATGCACTCGCAGGATTCGGTGCCGAAACGCTGCTGCTCCTGCCGCTTGGCCTCGGCTATCTGGTCTGGTGCGAGATCTCGGGCGCGGGTGTCATGGGCCATGCCAGCCTGAGCACCGACCTGCTGCTGGCCCTCGGCGGTCCGTTGACCGCGATTCCGCTGGTGCTGTTCGCCTACGGCGCGCGGCGCATTCCGTATTCGACCGTCGGCCTGCTGCAATACATCGGTCCTACCATCCAGCTGCTGCTCGCTGTCCTGATCTTCCGTGAGCCTTTCCAAGGGCCGCGAGTCACGGGGTTCGCACTGATCTGGTCAGCGCTCGCGATCTATGCGGCAGACGGGGTGTGGCGGAGCAGGAAGGGCCGCGGCCTGGAGGCTTGAGTTTTCTTCCTGTGGGGCCGGCTTCAGCCGGCCTCGGATGTCAGGCTAAAGCCAATGGCGCTTAGTTAAGCGGGTTGACAGTTGTCCGTTGACGGTTGACGGTC
>CAZBKC010000089.1:0-1266 GCA_964492345.1 uncultured Steroidobacter sp.
GCCAGAAAAATGCCTTCCTTTCCGACCGTCAACCGTCAACGGACAACTGTCAACCGCTTAACTAAGCGCCATTGGGCTTAACTTGGGTGCCATTCAACTCTGCGCCCTCTGTGTGAAACCTCTTACTGGCGCCCTTCCACGACGCTCTTCGGCTCCAGCGCGAGCTTGTAGACCAGGGCATCTTCCCGGCCGCCGACCGCCTGGTAGTAGCCCTTGCGCACGCCGATGCGCTCGAATCCCATCGATTCGTACAGGCTCATGGCGACGGTGTTGGAGGGCCGGACTTCGAGGAACACGTCCTGCATGTATTCCTCGCGCGCACGGTCCAGCAGGTAGTTCATGATCTGACGCCCGACGCCGTAGCCGCGCAGATCGCGACGGATACAGACATTGAGAATGTGCGCCTCGCCCGCGCCGAACGACATGATCCCGTGGCCGGCGACTTCGCCGCGAAACTCCACCACCCGGCACAGGTAGCCGACGCGAACGCAGTCGCGGAAAACGCCTTCGCTCCAGGGAAACTGGTAGGAGGCCTGTTCGACGGCAGCGACCAGCGGGACGTCCGGAATGGTCATCGGACGAAAGCGGACGTCGCGCAGGCCGGCGGACCGATCGGGTTCGGCGCTCACGACGGCCGCCCCGCTTCGCTCGACAGGCGTTCGAAAGTCCGCATCGCCAGCACCAGGTCAGCCCAGGACTTGCGCTTCTCCGCAGGGCTGCGCAGCAGGTAGGCAGGGTGGTACGTCACGATCATCGGCCGTCCTGACGGCAGGGTGTGCAATCTGCCCCGCAGTTTACCGATCGGCATGTCCGTTTCGAGCAGGGTTTGTGCGGCTATGCGACCGACACAGAGCAGCAATATGGGATTCACCAGTTCGATCTGCCGGAACAGATACGGCAGACAGGCCGCGGCCTCATCTGACCTGGGATCGCGATTACCGGGCGGCCGCGACTTGAGGATGTTCGCGATGAATACCTGCTCGCGTGCCAGACCCATGGCCCGCAGCATCGAGTTCAGCAGTTGCCCCGCCCGCCCGACAAATGGCTCGCCCTGGCGATCTTCGTCGGCGCCCGGCGCCTCGCCGATAAAGACGAGCCTCGTTTCCGGATTGCCGACGCCAAAGACGGTTTGCGTGCGCGTGCTGGCAAGCTCGGTGCAGCGCGTGCAGGCGGCGACTTCGGCGCGAATGACCTCAAGCGCCGCGATGCGTTTCGGTCGCGAGCCTCCGCCAACCGCGGTCGACGCGGCCATTGCGGCCGGTATCG
>CAZBKC010000089.1:1276-9848 GCA_964492345.1 uncultured Steroidobacter sp.
CCGATGATCATCCAGCGGGCCTGACGATTGCCGACGCCGAACACGCCCTGCGTGCGCGTCTCGTGCAAGGGGCATTTCGTGCAGGTGCTGACTGCATTGACGAGATCATCCCAGCCCATGCCGGCAACGGCATCGTCACGGACGGGGATGCGCGGCGGTGCCACGGTCTCCACCTTCGGCACCTTCGCCATCGGCTGCTGCCTGACGGTGGCAACGGGAGCAGCCACCGGACTCGGAATCGGCGTTGCAGCAATGGGCGCCTGCGTCACTTGCGCGGCGCGCAGGTCGCGGCGCTCCCAGACGTCGATGTCGAGCGCCCGCAGGTAGTTGAGTCGTCGCGAATCCATCGGCCAGGGATTGTCCAGTGACTAGGGATGTCCAATGACACGCTTCTTGCGGAATATCTTGCGCCAGAGCCAGACCAGCGGTCCGGACAGCGCATACGTACCGAAGAAACCCAGCAGCAGTTGCGGCGCCAGCGACAGCTGCGGTGCGAGAGTGACCAGCACGTAGATGAGCGGGATGACGGCGGCGTACACCCAGGGAATACGGCCGCGCAGGTTCAGCTCCTTGCCGCTCCAGTACGCAAACTTGCTGACCATCAGGGCGCCCGCAATGATCGACACCATGAACGCGAGCACCAGTCGCGCAAGACTGTCGACTTCGATTTCACTGACCAGCCAGATGAATCCGGCGACCGTCCCGGCCGCCGACGGACTGGGCAGCCCTTCGAAATAGCGCTTGTCGGCCACGGCAGCGCGCGAATTGAACCGGGCGAGCCGCAGACCCGCGCCCACGGCGTAGAAAAAGGCCGCGAGCCAGCCGAATCGCGTCCAGAACTGGCCGTAGTCGGCGATGCGCTCTATGCCCCACTGGTACACGAGGATCGCCGGGGCAAGACCGAAGGCGACCATGTCGCACAGGCTGTCGTATTCCTTGCCGAACTCGCTCTGGGTATTGGTCCAGCGTGCGACGCGACCGTCGAGACCGTCGAAGACCATGGCAATGAAGACGGCCGTACCCGCGCGGGAAAAGTTGCCGTCGATGGCAGCAACAATGGCGTAGAACCCACCGAAAAGCGTCCCGGTGGTCAGCAGATTCGGCAGCCAGAAAACTCCGCGCCCCGGTCGTGCAGTCTGCCCTGCCGACGGCGGCACGGCTTCCGGATCCCGTTCTGCATTCATTCGATGTGAATCTCGACGCGAGGGTGTGGTCGGGGGAATTGCCCAATCGTGACGTGAGTTCCTGCCTGATCCGCAACGCGCTGCGAAGCGGCCGGGTCCAGCGGTTCAGCAATGCTTTTCGACATGATAGGGTGCGCCCCGCGACGCGCACAACAACGAAAGGCCGCCCGCGGCATGTGACACAGATCGTGGCATCGAACGGGCGCTGGCATAGGATGCCGGCGCAGGAAGAGCCGTCGAACGGCGCACGAAGCACTGAAAATCCCCTCATGACATCGCTGCGTTTCCTTCTGCTGACAGTCTTCTGCGCCCTGAGCAGCACGGCGTTCGCGGACCGCCAACAGGATCCGGAACTGGGCAAGCTGCTGCAGCAGGCCATCGCCGCGGACAAGTGCTTCGAAGACAAGTTCGACCAGCAGGTCTGGCACGCTGCCATGGAACCGAAGCTCAGGAGGATCGTCGCCGATCAGGCCGAGCGCAGTGAAATTCTTTACCACGTGCATTGCGAATCCAAGCGACTGAACCTGCCGCCGGGGCTGGTGATGTCGGTCATCGACGTGGAGAGCCGCTTCGATCGCTGGGCTGTCTCGCATGCCGGCGCCGTCGGCCTGATGCAGATCATGCCGTTCTGGCCGCAGCAACTCGGTATGACCAATGAGCAACTCGTGCGCATCCCGCAGAATATCCGCATGGGCTGCACCATCCTGCGGTTCTACCTGGATCGCGAGAAGGGCGACTACACACGCGCACTCGCGAGGTACAACGGCAGCGTGGGTCGCCGCAACTATTCCGACCTTGTGCTCGGCAGGCTTGCGAATCGCTGGCAGTACCACTGAGTCGGACAAGAGATCGAGAATTTCACACAGAGAACACAGAGGGCCGGATCCGGATTCTGACCTCACGCTCTGTGATCTCTGTGATCTCTGTGATCTCTGTGTGAAATTCTTCTCCCTCACCGAGTCGCGAAGCCGACCGGCACGTCATCCAGCAAGTCCAGTTCGACTTCAGCCACTTCGACTTGCGCCACCTGTGCAGACGGCGGTCCGGTACCCAGCCAATCGATGAGCGATGCAACAGCAGCCGGCTCGCCGACCGCGAGTACTTCGACGCGACCATCGGGCAGATTGCAGGCATAGCCGCTCACGCTCAGGCCGACGGCCTTCTGCCGTGTAGAAGCGCGATAGAACACGCCCTGAACGCGACCGGAGACGAAACAGCGTCGAGCGACGATGGCGGGCATACGAAGACGGGAACAGATCCGGACTTCAGCCGGATTCTTTGCGGTTGACGGGCTGCGCGGCACTCAGGGCTTCGGTGGCTCGCCCCTTCGCAGCGACGGCGCTGCGTCGCGCGTTCTTGTAATCACGCTGCTGCAGGCTGGCCTCCGCCTGTTCCAGCAGGGATTGCGCTTCGTTGAGCGTCTGTGGGGCAACCTGTTCAGCTCCCGCATCGCGCGCGGCCTTGATGGCCTGCCGCGCGTTGCTCATCTCCTGCACCGGCGCACCGGCACACCCGGCTGCACCGAAACACAACAGTGTCAGCAACAGGCCGCGCAGCAGTACAGGCAGTGAGATGTACGCCATGATGGGGCTGAAATTTGCGCCGGAACGTAACAACGCGAGCCTACACCGTCAAGGCAACGACGAATACAATCGCCGGCACTCGCAGCCGGCATTTGCGTTGCGCTCAACCCACATCGATTGCGACGCGCAGCAGCACGAACAGCAATTCGCAGACCATTCCCGGAGATTCTTCGCGTGACCGAAATCCTGGTTGTGTTTTATTCGCGCAAAGGCAGCACCGCTGAACTCGCGAGGCAGGTTTGCCGGGGTATCGAGTCGGTCAGCGGCGCGCGCGCGCGATTGCGCACGGTGCCGCCCGTCGTCACGAGCATCGATCAACCGCAGCCGGCAATCCCTTCTGAAGGGCCGCCCTATGCGACGCACGACGATCTGCGCGAATGCGATGGCCTGGTACTGGGAAGTCCCACGCGTTTCGGCAACATGGCCGCGCCGCTCAAGCACTTCCTCGACGGCACGAGTTCGCTGTGGGTCAGCGGCGTACTGGCCAACAAGCCTGCCGCGGTGTTCACATCGACGCAGACCATGCATGGCGGACAGGAAACCACGTTGCTCAGCATGATGTTGCCGCTGCTCCATCACGGCATGGTGCTTGTCGGGCTTCCCTACACCGAGCCGGCGCTCAATCACACCACGGGAGGCGGTTCGCCCTACGGCGCCAGCCACGTCGCGCTCGGCGAGACCCAGCCGAAACTGTCGGACGATGAAAAGACGCTGGCCCGATTGCTCGGCAGACGCGTCGCCGGATTCGCAGCGAAGTTGCGCGCGTGACCGCGGTGACCGAGTCGGGCACGGCCGCGGCACCGCTGCGACGGTTCACCCTGGTTCTGATCGTCCTGCTGATCGTGCTGGTGCTTTGCTGGAACCTGAGCGCCGGAATCTCGGCCAGTCGCGCAGTCCTGGCGCTGGCGCTGACGTTGCCGCTGTGGGCGCCTCTCCGTGGGCTGGTGCAACGCAACCGCCGCACGTATGCCTGGGCCACGCTGTGCGTAATCCCCTACTTCGTGATGGGTCTGACGGAGTCCATCGCGAATCCGCAGGGACGGCTCTGGTCCGGCGCCTGTCTTGCGCTGGCGCTATTGCTGTTCGTGGGACTGATCGGTTACCTGCGAGCGACGAGGCTGCGCTGAGATCAGCGTGCGTCGACGATCTCGCGAACGAAGGGCACGGTCAGCCGACGCTGCGCCGCGAGCGAAGCCTCGTCGAGCTCATCGAGGAATGCACACAGCGATGCCATGTCGCGCGGCAGGCGGCGCAGAAGGTATTGCGCGGTCTCCAGCGGCAGATCGAAGCCGCGGATCTGCGCCCGCAACTGCAACGCGCCAATCTGCTCGAGGTCGTCGAGCGGCTGCAGGCTGAGCACCAGTCCGCCACCCAGACGGGAACGCAGGTCGGCCAGCTCGATGCCGCTGGCCGCGGGCGGACGACTGGCCGAGACGACGAGCCGGCCCTGACGCTCGTCGAGCTGCTGGTGGAGACGAAACAGCGCCCGCTCCCATTCCGATCGGCCTGCAATCACTTCGATATCGTCGATGCAGACGCAGGCGATCTCGCCGCAGCCGGTTAACAGGTCGGGTCCCAGGGCCATGACATCCGCCAGCGGCAGGTACGCGACTGAATGACCCTGCCGGGAAGCCTCGGCACAGAGCGCCTGCAGCAGATGGGACTTGCCGTAGCCTGTCGGTCCATGGAGAAACAGACAGGTCGGCGGCGTACCGATCGCGGCCGAGCGCACCGCATCGACGGTGACCTGATTGCGACCGGCAAAGTAGCTCGCGAAAACGGAGCTGTCGCGAAGCTTCAGGCCGAGGGCGAGCTGGGCACTCACGCCGGCATGCCGCGCCGCTGGCGACTCACCGCGATCGCCTTGCGCGAATACGTCAGCACGTAGTCGATGCCGCTGACGACCGTCGTGACGAACACCAGCGCGCCGAGAATCGTCACCGCCGTCTGCGGGACATTGCCGACTGCGTGCGCGGCGACGATCAGCAACAGGAACACGATCTGGCACAGCGTATTGAGTTTGCTGATCCAGGTGGGATGGCCCTGCAGGTCGCCGAACAACCAGTTGTAGATGATCGCGCCCGCCGTGATGATCACGTCGCGTGCAATCGCTACGATCGCCAGCCACAGGGGCACCAGTCCCATGAGCGCGAGCGTGAGGAACACGCCGACCAGCAGGATCTTGTCCGCGAGCGGATCGATGATCTTGCCCAGCTCCGAGGTCCAGCCGCAGCGCTTCGCAAGAAAGCCATCGAGCCCGTCGGTAGCCGCGGCCACGGCAAACAACCACAGGGTGGCCCGGAATTCGTGCTCAGCCAGCAACCAGGCAACCGGGACGACCATCAGCATCCGCAGGAAGCACAGCGCATTCGGAATGAAACGCAGGCTGGGCAACATCATCCGTAGCGGCCGGTGCGCGAAACTCAGGGCTGGTACCGAAACCGCAGTCCCTCCGGGGACTGCGACGGGACGTCCGGCATCATCACCGGGACGAGCCTGCCATCGAGCGCCAATGCCCGACGCAGCGTATCCGCATCGCCGCGGACGGCGACCTGGAATTTCAGCGTGTCGCCCAGGACCTGTTCGACGGCAACGCCGCGCACGAGTGTCAGTCCTTCGAGATAGTTCAGTGTCGTCGCGTAGGCGCCGAGCGTATCGATGCCGGACACTTCGATGGCCAGGCTGTCGAGCGCAGTTCCCGATGCCGAGTACACCCGGGCAAAGGTATCCGCAGCGAGATGGACACCGTCCTGCAGCGACCCGCCCGAGCTGACAGCACCGTCGGCCGACGCCAGTGTCCATCGCACCGACAGGCCACCTGCACCGTCGCTCTGCGCCGTTCCCAGCAGGGCAGCATTGGCGTTGTATCGGGCAGCGGTCTGCAGCAACGCCGCGGTATCGCCCCCGGTCGCCGCCGCATCCGCGTTGATCTGGGTGCGATCCTGGGTGGTCATATCCGGCCATACGATCGGCAGTCCGCGCGTTCGCGCCGCGCGAATAATGGCCTCACGTTCCGCCGAACCCGCTGAAGAGTCGATCCAGTAAGACGAGCCGCCGGCCGTCGCAACATTCAGCAACACGAGCGTCGCAGGCCGTTCGCGCCCCCATACGGGAAGCTCGGCATCCGTCAGCAGACGATCGACGGACACATCGTCGAAGGCCACCTGCAGGACATTGTCGGATGTAAAGCCGAATCGCTGGGCGTATTGCCGCGGATTGTTGAGCGCCCCACCGAGACGTGCCGCGGCGTCGACGCGGCCGCTCACGCGAACCACCACGATACGCAGTGCTTCAACGAAAGCCGCATCGCGATTCGAGGTGACAGGTACCGATGCCTCGTAGAGATCGGGAACCGTGACGCCCAGTGCCGGCACGGTCGCAAGCAGCGCGACCAGAGACAACCAGTATTTGAAAGGGCTCGTCGGGCGCATCGAAAACAGTCAGCGGCTCCGCCTGGGGGGATGTGGCCGTGTAAAATACCACACGCCGGATTTCGCACCGGCACCCGTCCCGGGCGACCGGGGAAGCGCAGGATCCGACCCCCCAGGACATGCGCCGGCCGCCACCCATCGTGAGGTTTCAATGTCTTCCGAATCGATCACCTACAAAGACGCCGGCGTCGATATCGAGGCTGGAGACGAACTGGTGGAGCGCATCAAGCCAGCCGTGAAGCGATCCATGCGGCCGGAAGTGCTGGCGGGTCTGGGCGGATTCGGCGCTTTGTTCGAAGTCCCTGTGGATCGATACAGGAAACCAGTGCTCGTCTCGGGGACCGACGGCGTCGGCACAAAGCTGCGACTGGCCATCGAAACCGGACGCCACGACACCATCGGCATCGATCTCGTCGCCATGTGCGCCAACGATGTCGTCGTGCAGGGCGCCGAGCCGCTGTTCTTTCTGGACTACTACGCGACCGGAAAGCTCAGCATCGATGTCGCCGAATCGGTGATCAAGGGCATCGTCGAGGGGTGCGTGCAGGCCGGTGCCGCCCTCATCGGGGGCGAAACGGCAGAAATGCCCGGCATGTATGCCGAGGGCGATTACGATCTCGCCGGGTTCTGCGTCGGCATCGTGGAGAAAGACGGAATCATCGATGGCAGCCGCACCCGCCCCGGCGATGTCCTCATCGGACTGCACTCTTCAGGCCCGCATTCCAATGGCTATTCCCTGATTCGCAAACTGCTGCAGGTCGGCAAGGCAACCCCGACCACCAGGCTCGGCAGCGGTCTGCTTTACGACGCATTGCTGGCGCCCACCCGCATCTATGTGAAACCCCTGCTCGCACTCGCCAAAGCAGTGCCGGTGCGCGGCTTCGCGCATATCACCGGCGGTGGCCTGACCGAGAACATCCCACGCGTGATTCCTGCGGGCCTTGAAGCGCTGGTAGGCGCGCAGACCTGGCAGCGGCCCGAAGTGTTCGACTGGCTGCAGAAGACGGGCAGTATCGCGGCGGCGGAAATGTACCGGACATTCAACTGCGGCATCGGCATGACCATCACGCTCGCCGCCGAGCATGTCGACAAGGCACTCAAACTGCTGCGGGACCAGGGTGAACACCCTGTCGTCATCGGCGAGATTCGCCGGGGCGATGCGGGCGTGGTCATTCACGGATGACGGATTCGATGTCCGGGATGACGGCGCCCGGGCCGCGCCTGCCCGCCGTGATTCTGATTTCGGGTCGCGGCAGCAATATGCAGGCGATCGCGGAACGTGCGGCCAGCGATGCATTACCCATCGAGATTCGCGCGGTCATCAGCGATCGGCCGGAAGCCGTCGGGCTTGGCATCGCGGCCGGCATGGGCCTGCCCGCATCGGCTCTTTCTCCCAAGGGTTTCGTCGACCGCGCCGCCTACGACACCGCGCTCGCGTCGCTCGTGAATTCCTACACGCCGCGCCTGATCGTACTGGCCGGTTTCATGCGGATTCTCACACCGCATTTCATCGGCGCCTTCGCCGGCAGGATCCTCAACATCCACCCGTCGCTGCTGCCGAAGTACCGTGGCCTGCATACGCATCGACGCGTGCTCGAAGCAGGTGATGCCGTTCACGGCGTCAGCGTTCACTTCGTCACCGAGGAACTCGATGGCGGTCCGGTCATTATTCAGGCGATGGTGCCGGTCCTGCCGTCGGATACGGAAGCGACGCTTTCAGCACGAGTTCAGCGGCAGGAACACAGGATCTATCCGCAGGCAATCGATTGGTTCGCCAGGGGCCGGCTGGAGCTGAAAGGCCAGCAGGCCTGGCTGGACGGCAAGCCGCTGCGGGCGCCGATCGTTGAGTCTTGAGATCGTCGCGCAGGCGGCGCGGGAATTCATCAGGAGACTGAATTGCGGCACATGGTCTGCGCCCTCTTTCGACATCGGCAGGCGAGCTTTGTACTGTTCATGCTCGCCATGATCGCTTCTCCCGCACAGGCAATTCCAGCCATACCCCAGCCGTTCGTCGCCATCTATGCCGTCAGTTTTCGCGGCCTCGGCGCCGGCACGCTGCGCATGGAATGGCGCGGCGAGAATCAGACGAATCGTTACGTCTTCGAGACTCGCGCCAGCCCTTCGATCCTGGCGAAGCTCGTTGTCAGCGACGCCGCATTCGAACGTACGACCCTGGAACTCACTGCACAGGGCCTGCGGCCGCTGTCCTGGGAGGCTGACGGTGGCCGCTCCGGTGACAAGGGCGACGGCAAGCTCCAGTTCGACTGGAAATCGAACACCGTCAGCGGCACCTACGAAGGTGAACCGGTGACGTTCTCACTGGAACCGGGGATGCAGGATCGGCTCTCTATCCAGATCGGCGTCATGGCGGCCC
>CAZBKC010000090.1:0-6819 GCA_964492345.1 uncultured Steroidobacter sp.
CAGCCAGGGCGCGGTGACGAAGATCACCATGGATCCGACCGAGAACGACAAGGCGGGATATCTGAAGGGCGCGTTTTACTGGCACATCGACGGCACGATGCAGCAGGTGCCCGTGCTCGCCTCGATCATGAGTTCGCGCCGCCTTTCGCCGGTCGGCGGCGAGACCGAGTTCTGCAATACCTACGCCGCGTTCGACGATCTGCCGGAGCGTGAGAAGACGGAGCTGGAAAAGATCCGCGTCGTGCATACCCTGGAAGCCACGCAGCGCTATGTGTATCCCGAGCCCACGCTGGAGATGCTGCAGGGATGGCACCGCTATGCCGACAACGAACTGCCGCTGGTCTGGAAGCACCGCTCGGGGCGCAAGTCCCTGGTGATCGGCTCGACGGCTTCACACGTCGTCGGCATGGACCGCCGCGCGAGCGCGACGCTGCTGTGCCGTCTGCGCGAATGGGCCACGCAGCCGCAATTCGTCTATCAGCACAAATGGAAGATCGGCGACCTGATCATCTGGGACAACACCGGCACGATGCATCGCGCCCTCGCCTATCCCCTCGACAGCGGACGGATGATGCACCGGACCACGCTGCAGGGCGAGGAAGCATTCGCCTGAACCGATTACACTGCGCGCGCCGCAGTTGTCCTGTCAGGATCACGATATGAACCAGCCATCGCCCGTCGCCGTGGTGACCGGCGCAAGTCGCGGCGCCGGTCGCGGCATCGCCATTGCCCTGGGCAGTCACGGCTGCACGGTGTATGTCACCGGCCGCTCGGAGAAGGCGAGCGACTCACCGCTGGCCGGAACGATCCATGAGACCGCCGCGGCCGTTACGGCGGCAGGCGGCAAGGGAATCTCCGTTCGCGTGGATCACGCCGACGATGCGCAGGTGAAGGCACTGTTCGAACAGGTGCAGCGCGAGCAGGGTCGTCTCGACATTCTCGTCAACAACGCCTGCCTCATCCGCGATGAAGTGATGTACCCGCTCAATTTCTGGGAGAAGCCGCTCAACATCGTGGACATGCTCGACGTCGGCCTGCGCAGCAGCTACGTCGCAAGCTGTTACGCGGCACCCATGATGGTCGCGCGGAAGAAAGGGCTCGTGATCTTCACGTCCGCATCTGGCGCGGTGCACTACGTCTTCGGCCCCGTGTATGGCGCGCACAAGGCCGGCATGGACAAGTTTGCGGCCGACATGGCAGTGGACCTGAAGCCGTTCGGCGTCGCGGCGCTGTCGATCTGGATGGGCGCCCTGCTCACCGAACGGCTGAAGCAGATGATCGAAGCGAATCCGGCGAAGTACGGCCGGCTGGCCGAGACGGCGGAGACACCCGAGTTCACAGGTCACGTGATCTGGGCACTCGCACAGGATCCTGCCGTCATGGATCTCAGCGGCCAAACTGTCATCGGCGCGGAGATGGCTGTGAAGTACGGCATCAAGGACACAGGAGGACGCCAGCCGCCCTCCTATCGCACGACCCACGGCGTCGAGCCGCGAGTTCAGTACCCCAACATCATCCGCTGACCGTCACCAGCGCTCGTCGTCGGGATCGAGCCGATTGGGACGGTGATCGCAGGGTGTGACGCAACGCCGATCAATCCCGCGAGCCGCGGCTACAATGCTCCCGCCGCATGGGGGAGTCCTACGAGTGAAGGTTCCGGTAATGCATGGAGCCAGGATGGCAACTTCGACGCCGACCGTCGAACCAGTCGCAGCGGACGCCGCCCATCTCTTGATCGATGCGCTGCCAACCTTGGCCTGGACGGCCTCACCCGACGGCAACGTCGACTTCGTCAATCAGCAATGCGTGCTGTTCACCGGATTGTCGCGGCAGCAACTGCTCGGCAGCGGGCTGGCCGACTGCTTTCATCCTGAGGATCGGAACCTGCGGGCGCAGACCCGGGCACAGATTGCCGAAGGACGGCCGTTCGAATGCGAGTACCGGCTGCGGCGCCACGATGGCAAATACGCGCGCTGCCTGACACGCGCGGTTCCGGTTCGCGATCACACCGGCCGGCTGATCCGATGGGTCGGCATCACGACAGACGTCGAGGACATGCGCCGGGCGACGGATGAACTGAAACTGCAGGAAGAACACCTGCAGCTCGCACTCGACTCCGCCGATGTCGGCATCTGGCGCCTGAAATTGCCGAGCTACGATCTCACGACGGACGATCGTACACGCCGTCATCTCGACCTGGATCGCAATGAAGTCCGTGGCTACCGGCCGCAGGATCACATCCACCCGCAGGACTTCGAGCAGGCGCAGGCCATCCCGACGCCGCTCGGCGGCGAGCGTTACGTAACCGAGCATCGCGTCCGCCAGCGCGATGGCAGCTACCGATGGCAGGCGATTCACTGGCGCGTCTACCCCGACGCCGACGAAACACACGCCGGCGCCGGATTGATCACCGGTACCAGCATGGACATCACGGCGCGCAAGGAAGCCGAGGCCGAAAGAGAGGAACTGGGACAGCGCTATCGAATGGCGCTGGCGGCCGCCGAACTGGGCACGTGGAGCTTCGATGTCGCGCAGGGCCTGGTGCATCTGGACGATCGCGCTCGCGCGCTCTTCGATATCGACCAACCCACCCTGACCCTGGCCCAGGGTGCGGAGTGCATCTTCGAGCCGGATCGCGAGCGGACACGGGAGCGGGTGCGGCGGCAACTGAGCGAGCCGGTGTCGAAGAATCGCGCCGCCGTGGAATTCCGCGTCCAGCATTCCAACGGCGATGTGCGCTGGATCTCGATGCAGATGCAGGTCAGCGTCGCCGATGGCGATAGCGGAGCACCCGTGCGCGGCATCGGCGTGACACGGGACATCACGGAGACCAAGCGCGCCGAGGAGCAACTGAAGCGGCTGCACACCGAGCTAGAGAATCGCGTGCAACGGCGCACAGCCGAGCTCACCGCCGCCAACCAGGAACTGGAATGCTTCGCCTACACCGTTTCCCACGATCTGCGCGCACCCTTGCGCGCCATGCTCGGATTCTGCGATGCGCTGGTCGAGGACCATGGCGACGCCCTGCCGCCGCAGGCACACGAGTACCTGCAACATGTCATCAACGGCAGTCGTCATCTGGGTGAGATCATCGAAGGACTGCTCACGCTCTCGCGCAGTACGCGCGGTGAATTGCGGCTCGACCAGGTCGATCTGTCGGCCATCGCCGAGAAGGTGCTGCATGAACTGGCGCGGGCCGAACCCGGACGGCAAGTGACATGGACCGTCCAGCCGGGACTCACGGCCTGCGGCGATTCGCGCATGCTGGACGTGGCGATGCGCAATCTGCTCGGCAATGCCTGGAAGTACACCTCCCATCGAACCGACGCCCTCATCAGGCTGTATGCGGAACGCATCGACGGGGAACTCGCATTCTGCGTCGAGGACAACGGCGCGGGTTTCAGCATGGAACACGCCGAGAAGCTGTATCAGCCGTTCCAGCGCCTGCATCGTCAGGATGAATTCGTCGGCCTCGGCATCGGCCTCGCCACGGTGCAACGGATCATTCATCGGCACGGCGGCAAGGTCAGCGGTACCGGCGTACCGGGCCAGGGCGCGGCTTTCCGCTTCACGCTGCCGCTACCGGCAGAGCGTGCTGCGGCGGGCGCAGAAGAAGGGAAAAAGCAGTGACTTCGCGAACCCTGCTGCTGGTCGAGGACAATCCTCACGACGAGCTGCTGATGCTGCGCGCCCTGCGCAAGGTAAACGTACCGGCGGCCATCGACGTCGTACGCGACGGCCAGCAGGCCGTCGACTACCTGTTCCGCAGCGGAGAGTACAGCACGCGTCCGCAGGGTCTGCCCGCGCTGGTGCTGCTCGACATCAATCTGCCCAGGCTGTCGGGGCTGGACGTCCTGAAGCGGCTGCGTACCGAGCCGCGTACACGGGTGCTGCCGGTGGTGATGTTCGCATCGTCCGACGAAGATCGCGACCGCCTGTGCAGCTATGACCGCGGCGCGAACAGCTTCGTGAACAAACCCCTCGAGTTCCCGGATTTCATGGCCTGGGCCAGACAGCTGAGCGCGTACTGGCTCGGCCTGAACATCCCGCCCTGAGAGATGTGTTGCTGCGGTCGCATGCAGCGCGAAGACCCGTAGGCGATCCGGCCTAGGTGCAATAGCACTGCCTTGGGGTGCGTTGAGATCCAAAGAGGTAAGAATCTCCACGGGGGCACGGGGAACACGGGGTCGGAAGAAGTCAGTGCCATTCAGGCCTCGCCGTTCTTCACCGACTGCCGAATCGCACCGGCGGTCGCCAGGTGAACAGTTCGACGAAATCGCCGAACACCTGTTCGCTCAGCCGGCGGGCAGTCGTTCCATGGCCATGGGTGTCGCGCACGATGCGCTCCATGTGGTGCTCCGGACCTGCGGCTTCGATTTCCGCGCGGTATTCCGGAACGTGCAGCCAGCGATGGATGAGATGCTCGTCCGCTTCGAGATGAAACTGCAGGCCGTACGCGCGCTCGCCGTAGCGAAAGGCCTGGTTGGCGCACGTCGGCGTGCTCGCCAGGTGCACCGCTCCGTGCGGCAGGTCGAACGTATAGGCATGCCACTGGAACACATGCTGGCTGCCGTCGAAATGCCGGCACAGGCGGTCCGACTGCGCGGCCGCACTCGGATGGATGCGATACCAGCCGATCTCACGCACCGGATTGGGCCGCACGTTCGCCCCCAGTGCGGCCGCCAGCAGTTGCGCGCCGAGGCAGATACCGAGCACGGGCATGTCGCGATCCAGTGCCTCGCGGATCGCGGCAATCTCGGTGACGAGATGCGGATGCCGGTCAGCCTGGTCCACGTTCATCGGCCCGCCCAGGACGATCAGTCCGTTGTACCTGCTGACGTCAGGCCGCACCTCGGGCTCACGCGCAAAATTCACGTAGCGCACCCGGAAGCCGGAACTGCGCAGGAGCGGATCGAGAATGCCGAGCGGCTCCCTGGCGGAATGCTGAAAAACGAGAAGCTTGCGCATGCGCAGCCACGATAGCAGAGCGCTACTGCGCGATCGATCCTCACGATGGCGAACCCCACCCCAGTTGTTACGCCACTATTGATAGCCAGGTAGGCACTGATTAAGTCGTCATCCCCGCGCAGGCGGGGACCCACCTTCCTGATTCAGATGGATTCCCGCCTGCGCGGGAATGACAGATGAGGACTTGATCAGCGTTTACCTGGTTTTCCACCGCGCTTCGCGCGACCCGCAAGGCATGAAAGGGCGCAGAACATCCTCTGACTAACCGCCATCCGCTAACCGCCAACCGCTTCTTTCTTACTACCGCTCGGCGGCGGCTCGCGTTCCCACTGCTCGCGCCGCGTCTCCAGCACGTCGGCGATTCGGTCCCAGTGGGCATCGTCATTGCCCTGGAACAGGAAATGGAAACGCGTGGCATTGCGAAACTCGAGCACTTCGACACCGCGAGGACCGGCTTCGTAGGTATAGGCAACGTCCGCGGGAATGAAGACGCCATCGCCCCTGGACAGGGTCTGCGTACCGAGGCGGAGTTCTCCGCCGATTACGTAGTACAGGCAATCGGCGTTGTGGCTGTGACGCGGCAGGATGTAGCCGCTCTTGAACCACACATAGGAAAGACTCAATCCCTGCTCGCCCGGCTCACAGAACAGCACTGCGGTCTTCGTTCCGACCGTCGCCGGATAGGGTCCGGTCGCCTGCGCAAGTTTGTGCAGTCCTGCCTGGACGTTTTCATCCATGCCGAGGATCGGCATGTGCTCCTGGATGTCCGTGCCTTCGCTGGCGCGAAAAATCCTCATGCGTTTGCGCGGACGGTGCTCGCGTTCGGCTGGATTGCCCGGGGAAGAATCAGCGGTGGTCATGAACGTGCTCCTCGCCTGACGGGCAGAGCATAAGGGGAGCGCGAACGCATTTCAGCATTGCAGTTGATCCGCAGTCGCGGAGTGCAGCACACTTCCTGCGCCGCGCCGTTTCCCCACCAGAGGCCAATACCATGAGCGATGAATCATCCGCTGCCATTCGCGACTCGCGCAAAGACTGGGTCGGCGATCATCGGGACATGTATCTGCGGTCGGGCGGCAGCGAAGGCCACATCATGGATATCACGCCCGTCGGCGGGCACTCGTTCACGACCCACTGCCTGATCAGGTATCAGGGCCGCAAGAGCGGCAAGATCTTCATCACACCCCTGATCTACGGCGACATTGGCGGCGAGGTGGTGATCGTGGCATCGAAGGGCGGCGCCGATCATCACCCTGCCTGGTATCTCAACATCCTGGATTCGAAAGAGATCGAATTCCAGATTGCCACACAGGCATTCCGCGCCACCTGGCGTGAGCCGCAAGGCGCCGAACGCGAGAAAGTGTGGAACTTCATGGTCGATGTCTTTCCGTCCTACGCGAACTACCAGAAATCGACCAGCCGCCAGATTCCGCTGGTGATGATGAAGGCGGTTGCGCCGATCGACGTGTTCAAGGCATCGGACGCAACGGGAGTGCGGCAGTACTGATGTCGCGGCAAGCCGGGAACTGCGGGACCGCTACGCTTGACGAATGTAGTCCACGTGCAAACGGGTCAATCGCTGCGCCGCGATACGCCAGCGTCCTTGCTGCCGGACGTAACGTTCGTGGTAGTGGCCATAGCCGGTCAGTGACGCAAAGCCCAGCCGGGCTGCGCGTTCCGCATCCCACACCACGCGATCCTGCATGGCCCAGATCACGTGGGCCGTTTCGCCGTCGAGCGTGATCTCCGGCGAATGCACCTGGTGTGCCGTGCGCGCGGATTCGAGCGATGCGCGAATCATGCTGATGACTGCATCCCGTCCGCGAATCGGCGGGCCGCCGCCGATTCGCA
>CAZBKC010000090.1:6829-9827 GCA_964492345.1 uncultured Steroidobacter sp.
TGTCCAGCTCGATGTCTTCGGTGAAGACTTCGGCGAGTCCGTCCCAGTCCTTCGTGTCGAGCGTGCGGCAGTAACGCGCCTTGACCTGGCTGATGGCCACATAGGCTTCCTGTTCGGTGGTCGCGGTCATGCTGGCCCCCTGCTTTGCGATTTACTCAGCGGCTGCCCGATTGCGTGACGCCCGCCGCGCTCATGCGGAACGCCAGATCGGCGGATCCGATCGAGGACGCATAACCATCCTCCTGGATCACCGTGACACGGCCGAGCGCCGCATTGACCACGACACCCTTCATGTCATCCACCCACCGATGCAGAACTTCGCGCGCCCGTACCAGGGAGGTTTCGTCCACAGCGGCATGACCAGGCGCTTCGAGTTCGTTGCCGATCTCGATGATGCGCTCAGCCGTTTCCTGGATCTTCGTTTCCTTCTCGACTTTCAGATTGACGTAGTCGTTTGCACTCATCTCAAGTCTCCGGTGACGGACGCGCGCAAGCATACTCGATGGACGCAGACTCACCGACCCTTCTTCACCGCGAGCACGCCATCGCCGATCAGGCGCGTGGTGAACCCGGCTGTCCGCAGTCGACTCGCCACTTCATTCGGTACATCGCGACCGCTGGTCAGCCGGTTCGGCGTGCCGGTGTAGTGGAACAGCATGCCGTTGCGGCGCAGGACCCTGGCCAGCTGATCGTAGCAGTCCTGCGAATAGAGTTCGCCCGCGATGCCGAAGCGCGGCGGATCATGCAGGGCGGCATCGCAGGAATCGTCGTCGATCGTGCGGATGCATTCGCAGACGTCGCCCTGCACCAGGCCCAGGCGCGGATCTTCCGTTCCTGGCGACCAGGGATTCAGGGTGCGCAGCCACAGCACGTCGGGATTTTTCTCGAACGAGAGAACGCGTTCAGCGTTCCCCTGCAGGCACCGCGAGGCGAAGTAGCCGAGTCCGCCGCACGTATCGAGCACGACTTTGCCGCGCGGCTTGATCAGCGCGACCTTGCGCTGCGCATCGTCCCACGGAGAAACCTGCGCCGTCGGCAGCATCTTGATGCCGTCGATCTCGAACGTCGGCGGCCCCCACTGCGTCGGCACCAGCTTGATCAGCGAGTTCGTGAAGCGCGCCACGGGCGCGAAGGCATCGCCGGTCCAGTGATAGATCGTGCGGTCCTTGCATGTGTCCATGTACGGATAGCGTCGTCCCTGCCAGTCCCAGCCGTCCGGAGCAATGGACACTTCCATGCTCGATCGATCCAGATCGAGCGAGCAGGCAAGCGTCGTCGCGCCGCTGCGCGCGGCGGCAAGCAGTGCCTCGTGGACTGATAAGGTGAGCAACGGACCCATGGATACGCGCGAGCGTATCAGACTGACTCAGGGGGATTTCGCTCTGCCTGTGGGGCCGGCAAAGCCAAATTGACCGTGAGCGTCGAGCGATTCGAAGATGAAGAAAAGAGGATCGGGCTGGGTTCCTTCCTGTGGGTCAGGCTTCAGCCTGACATCTTCAGGCCGGCTGAAGCCGGCCCCACAAGATTTCTCGGATCGTTCCTGCTTTTTGTGTACCGGCTTCAGGTTTCCCGGGTCGACGAACCCTCGGCGGGCGATTCGACCTGCATCTTGTTCTCCGCCGGACGCACCTGCCATCCGCCCTTGCTCGTGTAGTGCGGATTCACCCGGGAGACGACCGTACCCGCCACTGTCGTTTTACCCGCCGCCGCAAGTTCGGGCATCGTCGTGTACATGACGAGATCGCCGCGCTCCAGCTGCGGTACCTTGTCCGCGATCATCGTGCTGAAGCACACGTGTGCAAGATCAGTGCGGGCAAGCAACTCGTTCAAGGTTCCCTCAGGGATCGTCCTGTCCTCGGGATTGGCGATCTTCACGCTGCACATCCGGCCCTGCACACCGAGCACGACCGCGAGAACGGGCTTGCCATCCTTGAGCGAACAGTCGAGATGCCCGCAGGCGTACTCGAATGCTTCCTGATTGGACTGGAATACATGTGTCTGAGCCATGCCTCTCTCCAAAGGACCGTACCGCGCACCACTGGCCGATGACATTGGGCCGGTGACATTGGGCGCAAATGCTAGCCGATGCGAATACCCCTGAGTGCATCCGCGGAGCCCACGCTGGTCCGGAGCGCGCCAATCAGGGAATCTCCCAGGCGCGGGCCCTTCGGGTCCCACGTAGTTGCTCCGTGGTGCAACCCGTGGGTATCCGGGACGAGCTGTTGTACAGTCCAACACTTAGGAACCTTTCTATCTTGAGGT
This sequence comes from uncultured Steroidobacter sp., assembly GCA_964492345.1. Taxonomy (GTDB): domain Bacteria; phylum Pseudomonadota; class Gammaproteobacteria; order Steroidobacterales; family Steroidobacteraceae; genus Steroidobacter. The sequence goes on from CAZBKC010000090.1 coordinate 9,092, forward strand.
AATCATGCCGAAGGTGACGTACATCGAGGCCAACGGGACGAAACACGTCATCGACGTGCCCGTCGACGAGAGCGTGATGCGCGGTGCGCTGTACAACGATGTGCCGGGAATCATCGGCGAATGCGGCGGTGCGTGCTCGTGCGCCACCTGCCGCTGCTATGTCGATGACGCCTGGGCGGCAAAAGTCGGCACGCCTGCGAGCGACGCAGAGCGGGAGCTGCTCGAAGGCGCCGACGAGACGAAACCCAACGCCCGGCTCTCCTGTCAGATCACCGTGACGCCCGAACTCGACGGTCTCGTCGTCCGCCTGCCTGAAAAGCAGTTCTGATCCAGCGCGAGGATTGAAGGAGACGCACCATGGCAATCGATGCAGCCAATCCCGTTCCACCGGTCTTCCCCCGCAATGCCGGTCCGGATCAGATCCCGCCGCATGTACCGAAGGATCTCGTCCGCTCCGTCGGACTGACCACCGGGCCGGAATTCCTGGCCGGTCCGCACGATTTCATGGCGAAGCTGCACGAGACGCAGCCGCCGATCTTCTACGACGTGAATCCCTACGGAAACGCCTGGCTGCTCACCAAGCACGAGGACGCGCTGTTCGCGCTGCGTCACTGGGAATATTTCTCGAACGAGGGCGCGACGCCCTTCCCGCGCGATCCGAACGACTACTTCTATTTCATTCCGATCGAGATCGATCCGCCGCATCACCGCAAGTACCGCAACATCGTCGATCCGC
>CAZBKC010000091.1:0-9798 GCA_964492345.1 uncultured Steroidobacter sp.
CTTCATCCACCGCACGATCCAGATCGGACAGCGACCTGATCTGCCGCCCGATCACGTTTCGACCGCCCATGACGGACGCGATTTCTGCCGCCTGAATCATTGTCGCCTCACTTGAGACACAAAGTAGTCTCATTTGAGACTAAAGACAATACCGATGAACGGTCGCCCGTCCCTCTGCTCCTTCGCGCTCGGATCGACCTTCGGTGAAAATGCCCAGCTCCGGGACTCTGACCTGCCACCAGCGTTCTCCCTTGCGAGGCGCGGTGACCTTACCTTCGAACATCATGGCTTCTCATCCTGCACGCTTATACGGTCGATCGATCGGCGTGGTTCGAGACTCGTGATTCGTAACTCGGCAGAAGGACTGTCGCCCAGGGACGCTGCAATTTGATCGATGGTGCAGATCTTCCCGACGATCTCATCCTGCAGCGACCGTAATGCCAGCCGCACGAGCGCGGCGTGCGGGTTGTACGACGATCTCGACACGCTGGTCCAGCGATACCAGCGCCTGCATCAGCCGTTCGAGCGAAATGTTCTGCAACTTGTAGCGTCGGACCTGGGACACCTTGGGTTGCGTCATTCCGATAATGGCTGCTGTCTGCATCTGGCTGAGACCACGTTTGTCGATCAGCTCATTGAGCTTGATCGCGAGCGCAGCCTTTGCCGACAGATCCTCCGCGTCATCGAAACCGAGGTCCAGCAGCACGTTGTCGGTGCCTCTATGTTTGCGCTTGCGACTCATTCACGATCTCGTTCAGCCATGGCGGGTGAGCACTACCTTCAACCGCTTCTCGATCAACTCCACGTCCGGCCGCGGCGTCGCGATACCGGACTTCGATTTCTTTTGAAACGCATGCAGCACATGCACCGCATCGCCAACCTGCGCGGCATAAACAGCGCGGAAGGTGTCACCTCGATGGTCCTCCACCAGCTCGTAAATCCCGGAGCCGAGCCCTTTCCATGGCTTGGCCGACTGCGGTGTACCTCCCAACTGGACGACGAAGAGCGCGACACCCAGATCCTTTTGCACGGGACGGGGAACTTCCTGAAGTCCTTCAGGGAAGACCCCTCCCAATACAGCAGCTTACGCTTCTCGATCACGAGACTATCCCTGTTCGGATATAAATAGCAAGTGTGGGCAATCGAGTGAGCGGAAAAACGAGGAATATCCCCGAATTCCTTGTGACGAATTAAGATTCGTCTCCGGTTGTAATGGATCACCGTGATCACACGGTACTTGTTTCCGCCTACATCGAAGATCGTATACAGCGCCAGGTAATCCGCTGCGCCGAACGTGAGAGACTAAGCGTACGGGTTGTGCGCCGGTGCATGCGTTCGCATATCTGCGTGTCTGCAAGGAAATGCGGCAGGTGGAATGTAGCGACCCATGCTCGTGAATCGCGATCAGCAAAGCGCCGCCGCCAGGGCGGCGAAGTAGGCTGCAGGCTGCCCGAGATGACGCTCAGGTCGCTCAGATACAGGATCACTCTCCTCGCGAACTCAACGCGATACTTCCCGAACGGCCTCGTCCACGAGACTCGGGTCGACGCCCCGGGCTTTCAGCGCTTCGATGAGACGCTGGGTCGGATTGAACAGGTATCCGAAGAGAAATGCGCGCAGAGATGCCTGCGGACAATGTCGTAAGCCGTGATTCGTGTTTGTTGATCAGGCAGAAAGGCTGGGTGGCGTCCGCATTGCCTTGCCTTCACCTCCCGCACCCTTACACGGTCGATCGATCGGCGTGATTCGAGACTCGTGATTCGTAACTCGACAGAAGGATTGGCGCTAGGGACACTAAGCGCAGGCGCTTCTGTTTCTTCCCCTCCTCCGCTTGCGGGGGAGGGCAGGGAGGGGGCAGCGCCAGCGCAAAAAACACACCGGAGATCGCTTCGCATCCCAACCTCCGGCCGCCCATGGCCTCGACATAGCTAGTTCTTCAGGGTCGAAAGCACTATGTCGCCGCGGTTCTCGTGCTTCAAAGATGTAGCCGGCCGATCCCGTACGGATATCAAAGCGAGTTCGTCCGGCGGTGCTTTGCAGGACATCTGCGGACAGGAGTATTGAGAGTGAGATCGGAAAAGCGAAGCTGAGACATTGCGCGGAGCAATCATCTCGTATGAAAACGTCGAGCCATCCTGTCTCTGTCCGTCATTCGGCACCACGAGCCCGGCGACATCAGCGTTGCACTGCCAGTTCGTAGTGTTCCCCGCCGGGAGAGACTGCTGTGCACGCAGCCTTTTCAAAACGAAGCACCGCCTCGAATATTTCGATCATCGAGCGATCCTCGCCATTCACTCTTGCCCGCAGAAACATGAACGGGCGGAAAAAGGATTCGTCTTCGCGCCTCTTGAATGAGTGGTAGGCATCCGTTCGGATGGCGGGATTGGGATCGCGACGCACTTCGTAGTGCTTGCTCGCAACGGCGATGACGCGACAGATCTCGAGTTCCGGACATTGCTCAAGCATCGCGTTACGGATCCGGCCTGCCTCGTCCCGTATCCTGTCCTTGTTCAATAGCGGCGTCGGCGGATCGCTGGGCAGATCGATGTTCAATAACGACGCCAGCGCTGCTCTCGGTACGCTCGCCCTTCTGGTGTCCTCGTCGATCCACTCGATCCAGTGCCACGCTGTGGTCGCGACATTGATTGCCTTGTAACTGACTACCTGGCGCCACGGCTCGATGTTCTCGTCCCACTGTGACTGGCACAGATCGCGCAGTTCCCAGCGCAGCTTGTCGAGCAGATGCTCGGCGCATAACAGTGTGAAACTTTGCGGATTGCGGAATATGCCGTCGCTCGGCAGTTGACCGGGATTCATGGTGGCTACGTGTGAGAATTCCCAATGCTGGATTATTCAGAGCGAGCAAGACACATTGAACGCAGCATTCGACTCGAAACGGGAGCGCATCGGCTCGCTTGACGGCAAAGCACACATCTTCCGCCTGCGGTCGCTTGTCTATGGCTCCAGCTTCAACTGGATGGGGTGATTTTGCTGATCCCTGTCGCCTACCGCCGTCGCCAACTGACATGAATTGTCAGTGAGTGACCAACAACGACCATTTCGTCGCCAAGCATCGACTTGACAATGTCGACCCGTTCTCAGTAAACCCCGCGCCTCGTCAGTAACTTACGTGTCCAGCCGGAGCGCTGGCACAACGCTTGCTCTAACGTCTGTGCCGGCTCGGAGCCGCTGATTTCTCACTCACGTTAGGAGTTTCAAATGTTGAAGCAAGTACAGAAGGGTTTCACCCTGATCGAATTGATGATCGTGGTCGCGATCATCGGCATCCTGGCGGCCATCGCCATTCCGGCTTATCAGGACTACACGATTCGGTCGCAGGTCACGGAGGGTTTAAATCTGGCGGGTTCATTGAAGGCGGAAATCGCCGAGTATTACGCTCAGTACGGCACTTGGCCGACAGCAATTGCTGGCGGTGCGGGTACCCTAGGCAAGACGGCTACCGAGATTCCAAGCGGCAAGTACGTTTCTTCGGTCGCGATCAACAACCCGGGAACGATCGTGATCACCTACGCGAGCGCTGGCGGTTTCCAGGCGAACGCAAAAATCAACGGTCTTACGCTGGCGCTTCAGCCCGCGCTGTCAGGTGCGACTACAGCCGGCAATGAAGACGTTGTGTGGCTTTGCGGCCAGAATGTTGGCGCTACTCAGGTCCACCAGCCCGCGGCAGCTGCGCCGGCAGCGACCGGTCTGACGAACGTACCCAACAAGTACCTGCCTGCTACCTGCCGTCCGTAAGCACGTAGCCGATATCGATTTGGTCGACATCTAAGGTCGGCTACAGAAGCCCCTCCTTCGAGGGGCTTCTGCTTTCAGGCTGTGTTCGTGCGCGAGCGAACAATACTGGTCGACTTAAGAGTTACAGTAGGACGCAGCGTCTCTCGCTTGATCATGACCGAAAACGTACTTCCAACTAGAACGCCGAGCGTATTTCGGCTACGCACACTCGCGGCACCATTCTTACTTTCTGGCGTCGCAGCTCTCGCTTACCAAGTATGTTGGCAACGGTTGTTGTTCGTCGCTCTCGGTACGGACATTGACTCGATCACGATTATCGTATCGACGTTCATGCTTGGGCTTGGCGTCGGTTCGGTGATGGGCGGCGAAATCGCCGACCGCTTTCCAAACCGGATCCTGTGGTTGTTTGCCGCGGCAGAGGCAGGCATCGGAGTCTTCGGCTTGTTTAGCCCCCTTCTGATTGCAGCCCTGGGAAGTGTTGTCATACACCAATCGCTTCCCGCTATCGCTGCCGCGAATTTCGCGCTGCTGCTGATCCCGACCACACTGATGGGCGCAACGTTGCCAATGCTGGTCGCACTGCTGGTGCGACGGCAACTCAGCGTCGGCGTGTCGATCGGCGGGTTGTATTGCCTCAATACATTGGGTGCGGCACTGGGTGCAATTGCAGTTGGCTTCGTGTGCTTCTATTTTCTGGAAATCAACACCGTCGTCTATGTCGCCGCCAGCATCAACTTTCTGGTCGGCGGCGTTACTCTTCTGATCGCAAGGGGACAGCGGTGACCCGCTTTCCGTGGTGGCTGTCCTTTTTTGTAGGCTTCCTCAGCCTGAGCATCGAAATTCTGTGGGTGCGGGTCATCTCCTTCAAGTTTCACACGCTGCCACATGCGTTTTCCTTCGTGCTTGCGATGTACCTGATCGGCATCGCGGTAGGCGCGTACATCGGCAAGCTGTTCTGTTCTAGAGACAGACACCTGTACTTCGTTGGCGCAGTTGCACTCCTGCTGAGTGGCACTCTAGATATATGCACGCCGGCGCTTGCACCGAAAATACTGTCCAGTGCATTCGACGACGGACTCGTTCTTGCAGGCCTGACCATCATTACCTCCGCAGCGATCAAGAGTGTGCTGTTTCCTATCGCCCATCATTTGGGCTCAAACTCGTCCAGCAGCACGATCGGCAGATCCGTCTCCAGAATTTATTCCGGTAACATCACTGGCTCAACACTTGGACCGTTGATCACAGGTTTCTGGCTGCTTGATCGCTTTACCGTCGAGGAGTGCTTCATCCTGGTTGGAAGCGTTGCGCTCCTCCTTGGTGGCGCAACAGCGTTAGTCGGCGACAACACCAGATTGCGGACCCTGCCGTTCGCTGCCGCCATTGCACTGATCGCCCTGCTGAAGCCCTGGCAGACACCAGATCTGATCGGCACAATCGCGGACAAGTGGTGGAACAATCGGCGCGCGCCTGTGGCCAGCGTGATTCAGAACAAACACGGCATCATCTACACTTCCCGTGACCAGCAACGTGGCGACATTGTATTTGGTGGCAATGTTTACGATGGTCGTATCAATGTCGACATGGACGTCAACTCCAACGGGTTAGAGCGCGCTTATCTACTCGCTGCTTCACATCCCCGCCCACAACGGGTTCTCGTAATCGGCATGAGTTCGGGTGCGTGGAGCCGGGTAATCAGTGGCTTTCCCGGAGTCGAGCACATCGACATTGTCGAAATCAACCCGGGTTATCTGAAGCTGATTGAAGGCTATCCCGATATCGCTCCACTATTGAGTGACCCGCGCGTTCACATCCACATCGATGATGGGCGCAGATGGTTACGCCGCCATCCTGAAGACAAATTCGATCTGATCGTTCAGAACACGACTTATCACTGGCGCGCCAACGCCACCAACCTGCTGTCGCAGGAATATTTCGCCGAAGTGAAGACTCATATGCGGCCCGGCGCAATTGCGACTTTCAATACCACCGGCTCGCTGGATGTGCTACGGACCGCGCAGGAAGTCTTTCCCAATTCCTTCAAGTTCAGAAACTTTGTCTACGTCAGCGATCACGACATGCGCGCGCTACCTGAAACCGTGCTGGCGCGGCTGCGCGATTGCCGTATTGGGAACCATGCCGCATTTCAGCCTAAGCATTTCGAACCCGGTGGCGTCGCCCATTTGCTTGCGTATGAGGGACCTGTGCCGGCGGCTGCGGCGCTCGCCATGGCTGCGAACGTGATTCCACAAGTGATTACCGACCAGAATATGCTCAGTGAATATCGTCACGGTCTCAAGCTCCATCTGAAACCATTCAGCATGATCTGGCCACCCAATCCGAACGGCAGCACATACATCAGCGCACCTTGATCAGCTGTCGGCACCGATGAACTCTTACAGAGAAATAGCTTCGATCGCGCGTCGTTTTGTACTTGATATCGGATTGTGGTATTGCATTCCAGCCATTTTCATGGCGGTCTACATTCTCGGCTTTTCGCTCTCACCCACAGCACTCGCACCACATTTTCTGATCGTCGCTATGCCGCTGGGTGGTCTGGTTCTGGCGCGACTCGCCATTGCCCACTGGGTATCGAACAACAATCTGGCCGTCTGGATAGCCGCAGCTCTGACCGCCACACTTGTGGTGGTGATCGTGACCTATTACTGCGTCGTAATCGGCGGACTTCGATCGTGGGGAGGTGTAATTTCCTGGAACGTCATTCCAAGCTATGCAGCTCACGCTCCGGCGTACACTGAAACGCTCGGCTTCTCAACGCTCGGCACGGTCTTCGTTGCCATTGCCGTGTTCGCTGTGTTGGTTACTCTTATTCAACTATATTTGAGGCGATTCGACTGGACTCGTGCCACGGTACGATGGCTGTCGGGGAAATCCGTCGCCATCTTGCTAGTGTGTGGTTATGCGATTCTTGTCGTCTTGATCTACAAGCTTTCAGCCGAACCCTGGACAAAGTATTCCGAGCCCGTAAGCCTCACCTTCTTTCAGGATCCGACACGACGGGAAGTGCAGGGTCATGTTCTGAATCAACTCACCGCCGAGATACTGGATCGCAGGGAAGATCAGGAACGTTTGGCCTATCGGCCTGTCGCACATGACGTACGCAAGAATTTGGTCTTAATTGTCATCGATGCTCAACGATCCGATCACATGGGCATTTACGGCTACGAGCGCGACACTACGCCGTATCTGAGCCGGCTAGAGAGAACCCTGAAAGTACGCAAGGTCGAATTCGTGCATTCATCGTGCCCGGATACCGCATGCGGACTGCTCAGCTTGTCCAGTTCGAAATTTCCACGGCAGTTCTCGTTCCGGCCCTTCACCCTGCAGCAGGTCATGCGCCGCAATGGCTATAGCGTGCACATGATCCTCGGTGGCGATCACACTGAATTCTACAGCCTCAAGGAATTCTACGGCGAGGTAGATACGTTCTATGACGGAGCCCAAGCCGATGGCTACTTCATGAATGATGACCAATTGGTCCTGGATCGTCTGGCGCAAATGCCGGTCTGGGATGGCTCGCCGGTCATGTTCCAATTTCACCTGATGTCGACACACATGTTGGGTAAGCACGACGACGACGAGGCTCATTTCAGACCAGCTGCTACGTATGTGCGACGATTTTATGACGCGGACATAGGTGCTGGTTCGCGCCAGATTGAGACCGCCACCAACTACTATGACAATGGTGTCCTCAAGTCCGATCGAATGATCGATCGTTTGCTTGCAGTACTGGCGGAGAAGGGTTATTTGGAGAAAACGCTCGTAACCATCACTGCCGATCATGGTGAAGGTCTGGGCGAGCACGGAAAATTCGTCCATATGAATAGCGTGCGCGAAGAAGTATTGCGCATCCCGTTGCTGATGGTCGCTTACGGGTATGAGCCGGACCGCCCGCTTCTGCACCGTCCTGTACCGTCGCAAGTGGACATCGCACCAACCATCCTCGCAGAGCTCGGCCTTCCTGTCCCTAGTACTTGGTCGGGTCGCCCACTCCAGGACCAGATCTCTGCCGACTTTGTTTTCTTCGAAAGTCACCACGATTTCGGGTTGATCGATCAGCGCGATCCAGAGCGGGTATGGAAATATTGGGCGAACGTCAAAGGAGCCGAATACGCGTTCAATCTATCCGCTGATCCTCACGAAATGCAGGATGCGCTGGCTCAGACGCCTGAGAAGCTGAGGCTCGAGTGGCGCGCGCGCGTGGTACCTGGAACGCCCCTGTCGTTTTAAGTAGTGGGATCGACCCGCCGCCTCTTTGATCCAGCGTCATTGCTGTGCCAGCATGAACGATATCGATGCTCTCATGCACACGAAAGAGGAGACGCGCCCTTGAACGAGATTGCGCTGTCGGCCATCGATTTAGCAAAGTGGGTATTCCAGCTGCACGGGATCGATGCGCGTGGGTGTGCGTGCTGCGCCGACAAGTTCGGCGCGCGCCAGCCTGTTGGTGCTATATGGCTGCTTTGAGCGAGACAAAGTATTTTACTTTGTCCCGCGTCCTTCAAATGAGGGCTCCGGATGTCGGACATTCGCGCTCCAGAATTTTCGTTCTGAAGTGCTGCACCATTGGCGCGGCACGCGGGGAGCAGTCTGGCGTACCTGGCTAAGGTCGGATCGGCAGGACGGCACCTGGATCCCTTATTCCCGCTTCTAGGGCGTGAGTCCCAGCGAGGGATCTGCGGCCGTCCGGCATTCCCTCGGTACTGTGACGCCTATCGCGTCCGAACCTTCCGAACTGGGCAAGAATTAGCAGTGATTTGACAAATTGCATGTCTGTCCAAGTTGAATTTTAGTAGTAACCTCCTAACCCAAGTAACCCATTGAATTTGCCACTATGGCCGACGCTATTCCGTCCTTGAGCACACAGCGCCATGCCTTGCAGGGGCTGCCATTGCGCCTGATTCAGGACGGGTTGGTGGAAGAGCGGGCCATGATCGAGGCAGTTTCCACCGCCAAGGAAACCAGCACCAATCTCGTCTCCCACCTCGTATCCGCAGGTCTGGCCGACGCCCGAGAAATTGCCATTGCGGCGTCGCAAGAATTCGGCGTACCGCTACTGGATCTAGAGGCGATCCAGCCGGACATGGAAACGGTCAAGCTCGTCTCCGACAAGCTGCTGGCGAAACATCGTGTCCTGCCGCTGATCAAGCGCGGCAAGCGCCTGTTCGTAGCGGTGTCCGATCCGACCAATCTGCACGCGCTGGATGAGATCAAATTCCAGACCGGTCTGTCTGTCGAAGCCGTTGTCGTTGAAGAGGACAAGCTGCAGCGGATCGCGAGCAAGGCGATCGAGCAGGCTGACACCCAGATGTCGGCTTTGACCGAAGATGACAGCGGACTCGACCTCGAGAACCTCGATATAAGTGGAGGCGAAGACGAGCTTCAAGGCGATGCGGTCGCCCGGGATGACGTCGAAGACGCCCCCATCGTTCGTTTCGTAAACAAGGTTCTGCTCGACGCGATCAAGAAAGGTGCCTCTGATATTCACTTCGAGCCGTACGAGAAGACGTACCGGATCAGACTGCGCCTCGATGGCTACCTGAAGGAACTCGCGGCTCCGCCCGTACAGCTCGCATACAAGCTCGCGGCGCGTATCAAGGTCATGTCCCGTCTGGACATCGCGGAGCGTCGCGTGCCGCAGGACGGGCGCATCAAGATGCGCATCTCCAAGAATCGCGCCATCGACTTTCGCGTCAGCACCTGCCCCACGCTGTTCGGCGAAAAGATCGTGGCACGTATTCTCGATCCATCGAGCGCGATGCTCGGTATCGATGCGCTCGGCTATGAGCCCGATCAGAAAGATCTCTACATGAAGGCGCTGTCACAGCCGCATGGAATGATCCTGGTCACAGGCCCGACGGGTAGCGGCAAAACCGTGTCGCTCTATACCGGTCTGAACATCCTCAACAAGGAAGATACCAACATCTCGACGGCGGAAGATCCGGCGGAAATCAATCTGCCCGGCGTCAACCAGGTCAATGTGAATCCGAAAGTCGGACTCACTTTCGCGGGCGCACTGCGTGC
>CAZBKC010000092.1:0-8198 GCA_964492345.1 uncultured Steroidobacter sp.
CGCGACGCTCGACCACTTGCTCACCACCGGCACCTACCGCAACGTTCTCGTGCACATCGCCGACCCGGGCATCTGGGAGGTCGTCGGAAAGCACCTCGATACGGTGCGCGTGACGGTCTGGGTGCACGGCGCCGAGATCCAGCCGTGGTGGCGCCGGGTCTTCGGCGAGCCCGACGGCAGCAACGACTGGGCGCGGCGCACCAACGACGCACGCCTGCAAATGTGGCGCGAGATCCTGCGGCTGCACCATCCGAACCTGACAGTCGTGTTCATCTCGTTCAAGCAGCTGCGCGAGACGCTGGCGGACCTGTGCCTGCGCGCCTCCCAACTCGGCCGGGTCGACGTGATCCACAACTTCATTGACACCGAACGCTTCCGCTACCTGCCCAAGCCGGCGGCGCAGCGCAAGCGCGTACTGTCGATCCGGCCGTACTCGTCGCCGGTCTACGCCAACGACCTGGCGGTGCAGGCGATCCGCCGGCTGGCCGTCGAGCCATTCTTCGGCGACCTGCACTTCCGCCTGGTCGGCGACGGCAAGCTGTTCGACGAAACGGTGGCGCCGCTGCGCGACCTGCCGAACGTAGAGATCTCGAAGGGCTTCATCACCCAGGCACAGATCGCCGAGCTGCACCGCGAGTACGGCGTCTTCCTGGTGCCGTCGCGGATGGACAGCCAGGGCGTGTCGCGCGACGAGGCGATGTCGTCCGGCCTCGTGCCGGTGACGAACCGGATTGCCGCGATCCCGGACTTCGTCGACCCGTCCTGCAGCTTCCTCGCCGATCCAGAGGACGCCGGGGGCTTGGCCCGTGCGATCGCAACGCTGTACCAAGACCCGGAGCGGTTCGAGGCGATGTCCGCAGCCGCGGCGCGGCGCGTGCGCGGCCAGAGCAGCTACGCGCAGACGATCGCACGCGAGCTGGCGCTGCTCGCGCCGGACCGGCCGGCGGCCGACGGCGCCCTCGCGGCCCACGCCGCCGCCGAAGAAGGGGCGCAGACGCACATCGCCCTCTACGGCGACGTGAACCTGAACATCGTCGATGGCTCGGCGATATGGGCCGCGTCGCTGGCCGAGACGCTGGCCGGCGCCGACGGCGTGCGCGTCTTGCTGCTGCTGAAGGCACGCGTGCGGCGCACACTGGTACTTTCGCGGCTGCTCGACCTGGCGCCGCGGGTGCAGCTGGTCGAGCCTCCAATCCGCGAGAACGAGGTCTTGTCACCGGCACAGGCGGTCGCCGAGATCGCCGCGCTGGCGACGCTCTACCCGCTGCGCGCGGTGGTGCTGCGCGGGCTCCAGGTCTGCGACGAGGCGACCCGCGTCACCTCGCTGCGAGGCCGCATCTGGGCCTACCTGACGGACATCCCGCAGCGTGCCGAGGACATGGACGAGGCCACCCGCGCGCGCATCGCGTCGATCATCGACCATAGCGAGTTTGTACTCTGCCAGACCCCGCAGATGGAGACGTTCGTGTGCCAGCTGTTCCCGGCGGCCGCCGGGCGCACGCGGATTCTGCCGCCGATGATCCCAGCGCCGGAGGAATCGCCCGCCGAAGCGGCGCCCGGCGGACCGTTGCGCGTCGCCTACGCCGGCAAGTTCGCGCCTCGCTGGGGCATCGACGAAATGTTCGAGGCGTTCGCGCAGTTGCGCATTGCACACGCGGACGCCGAATTGCATGTCTACGGCGACAAGTTCCACCAGTCGGCCGAAGCTCCCGCGTTCCGCGAATCGGTGCAGGCGCGCCTGCGCGGCGGCGACGGCATCGTGTGGCACGGCGCGGTCGACCGCGACGCGCTAATGCGCGAGCTGTCGGCGATGCACGTCTGCTGGGCATTCCGCGACCCGGCGTTCGAGCGCGAATGCCTCGAGCTGTCGACCAAGGCACTCGAATACGCCTCGCTGCGCGTGCCGGTGGTGATGGCGCGCGGCGCCGTCAACGAGAGCGTGTTCGGTGCCGACTATCCACTGTTCGCCGATTCGGCCGAGCATGCCGCGGCGCTGCTGCGCCGGCTGGCGGACGAACCCGAGTTCCGGGCAGCGGCCGCGCGGGCCCTGCAGCCGGTGGCGCAACGTTTCGGCATCCCGGCCGTGCATGACCGGCTCGTCCGCGACGGCCTGCTGTCCGACACGCGAGCAGCCAAACAGCAACGCGCGCCGGCCCTGGCCGACGCAGCCGCCTAGATGCATGCCCCATCAATGAGCACGCCTTCCCCGACCCTGTCCGAGCCCACCGACGCGGCGGCCGCCGCCCCTGCGGTCGAACTGCAGCGACGCGGCACCGCGCTCGAAGCCAGCGTGCACACTGCCGCGCTGCCCGGCACGACCTATGCGTTCTACCTGTACCGCGGCGACGAACGGGTTGCGACGCGCTGGTACGACGAACGCGCCGTCGCGGTGTTCGACAGTCCACTGCCGGCCGGCAGCTACTCTGCGCTCGCGTTCTGCCGCGGCCCCGACGGCCACGCACCGACGAAAATCCGTTCGGCGCGGCTACTCGTCGCCGCGGGCGACGCGGCTGTGCCGAAGCTGGCTTCGCAGACCCTGCCGCCGCCACTGACCGCCGCATCGGTGGACGCGATCGGCGGGCTGATCCGTCCGCGCAGCATCCAGCGCCTCGACGTCAAGGTCGGCCCGCTGACCTACAACCTGCTCACCGCCCCAAAGCAGGGCCGCAGGCTTTATGTGCTGCTACGCGGCAACGAGGCGGAGCGATCAACCGTGGTGCTGCCGCGCTTCAGCCGCTTCTCTTGGCGGGATGCGTTCGGCGACACAGTGGTCTGTGTCGCCGACCCGACGCTGCAGTTCGATGCGAACCTGCGCCTTGGCTGGTACTTCGGCAACCGCGAGCACGACGTGATTGAGCACCTGGCTCGCATCGTGGTGGCGCTGTGTGATCGGCACGCCATTGCGATCGAGGACGTGTGCGCCTATGGGTCGAGTGGGGGTGGCTTCGCTGCGTTGCAGCTTGCGGCGCGGCTGGGCGGCGGCGCGACGGCGATCGCCGTCAATCCGCAGACCGACATCCTCGAATACTGGGTCCCACGCAGCGTCAAGGCATTCACCGCCGTGTGCCTGGGTAACGTCGACCACGGCACGGCACGGCGGGCGTTCGCATCCCGCCTGTCCGCCCTTGAGTCGTGGTCCCAGCCGTCGTCCGGCGAGGCGCGCTGCCTGATCGTGCAGAACGTTGCCGACAGCGAGCACTACCGCAACCATTTCCGTCCCTTCGCCGATCTGATGGGTATCCCGGACAACGGCCTTAGCGCCGACGGCCGAATGGGCTCGCTGCTTTACGACCACTTGAGCGGACACGCCGCTGAGCCGCGAGAGATGGTGCCAGAGATACTCAAGGCAGCACATGCGCTGCGCTGGCAACCTGGCGCCACAGGCCATGCACGGGGCACAGCCGTCGCAGCGGCGCCAGTCCCGGTGCCACGCATCGACGGGCGGGTCGCCGCACCGGACGTGCGTCGAGTGAAAACCGCGCCGCTATCCCCTCGTCCGACCTCCGACGGAGTTGCGATTTGCCTCGATCAGCTGTATCTGGCACGTCCAACCCCCCAACGCGGCGCGAGGCATGGGACGATTGCCTACCAGCCTCGAGCCGACGTGCCGGTCTACGAGATCACGTTGCCATTCGACTGGAGCATCGACCCATTCAAGGATCGCAACTGGAACGCTCAGTTGCACATGTGGCGACTCGGTCAATCCGCACTGTTTGAAGCTGAACGCAGCGGTGACTTCGGTCGGCTGCACTCGTTTGTGAGCATCATGCTCGACTGGCACCGCCACCACCTGATCGAACGCAAGCCGACGATCTACGCCTGGAAGGACATGATGGTCGGCATCCGCGCGATGAAGCTGGCTTACGTCGTCTCGCATTGGCAGCACGGCCATGTCGCCCTCGACGATGCCATCGTCGCGGTGCTGCATGAACTGGTCGAGACGCACCTCGGGTTCCTGCTCGACCCAGTCCAGGTGCGCTACAGCAACCACACTTTGTCCGACCTGCATGGCGCGCTGGCGCTCGCGCGTGTAGTTGACCCAGACACGCGCGGGACGATCGAGGCTTTCGTCGCCGAAGTATTCCCCAAGGTACTCGATGCTCAATTCGACACTGACGGCATCCACCGCGAAAACTCGCTCTGGTACCACCGCTATGCCATCAACTATCTGCACAGGCTGATCGCTACCGGCTGGTTCGAGCGCTATGGTTTGCGTGAACTCGTCGCCAAGGCCGAAGCAGCGCTGGCGTGGTTCTATCTACCCGACGGGCGGATGGCGGCGATCGGCGACACCGACGGGGCCGCACCGTGTGCCGACGTGACCCGGACCGTGTTCTCTGGCCGCGACGAGATGTTCAACCGCTCGGGCTACGTCATCGTGCGCGACGACGGTGGGGGAAACGTGGCGCGGGCCTCGTACCTGTTCTTCATGGGGGCCTACAACAGTAAGTTCCACAAGCAGTCGGACGACCTGTCGCTAATCTGGTTCCACGGCGAGGAAATCCTCTGCGACGCCGGAAAGTACGCCTACAAGACCGACGACTGCGCGAGCTATGCGATCTCCCGCCGCGCCCACAACACCATCGAGATCGACCGCCCCGAACGCGCACAGTTGCCGGCAGCGCCGTACGGATCGGCGATCAAAGGTGTCGAGTCGTTCGCGTGGGGACGATTGATTCGCTCGGCGGTGCGGTTCGATGACCTGCGGGTGACCCACCGTCGCTTCTGCCTGCACTCGCTCGACGGCTGGTTGCTGGTGATCGACCAGCTCGACAGCGCGGACTCGCACGACTATGTGCAGTGGTCGCACTTCGCACCGCTGATCACCGGCTTCGAAGCGCAAGGCGGCGGCGTCGACGCCCGGCTGCCGAGCGGTCGCGCGCTGTCGATCCGCAGCGCGACCGGGCGCAAGGCGGCACTCGACCTCGTGCACGGCGCGCCACCGCCGCGGCGCCAGGGCTGGATCAGCCAGGCGTACCGGCAGTTGGAGCCGAACATGGCGCTCGGCATCCGTCAGCGCGGTGCCAATGCATTCTTTGCCACGCTGTACGCAGTGGACGCACCGCAGTCCACCATCGAACGAAGCCACAACGGCCAGTTGTCCATGCTCATCGGCGGCGGCACCCGGAGCGACTTCCGCCTCGAGGTCGACCTGCGCGGGCAAAGCTGCACGGTGCAGCACGTCACATGAAGCCACGTGGGAGCTCACACCTCCCATGGTCAGCGGAGCACGGCAGGTCTAGTCGTAGCTCAACTTTGAGTCAAGCACACCTCCCGGCGCGTCCTTGTCGACAGAAACCGGCGATTCCATTTGGTTGCTGCCCCTGCGATTGAGCCGCTCGGCGATGATTGCGATACAAATCAATGAATCTTGACAAGAAGGCCTGAAACCATGCTTGAGAAAAGGCTGTGTCCAGAGTTTGATACTGATGGATGTTCCGCAATTGATCCTCAGTTGCACGGGATATTCGATGCCTCAGAGCTCACCATCATTGATTCGCAATCTACTCGGAGACTCCTTACAGTCAATCTCGCCAAGGGGCAAAGGTTGATACTACCCTGCTTTTCATTGGATCCTCTCCATGGATATAAGTATCGATTCAAGTTCCATCAGGAAAATAACAAACGCCTGTCGACCACGAAGTACTTTACCTTCGCTCCCGTTAGCCCGGGGATCCCGAACCTACTCGGAAGAGCGGAGCGTCTTCCGCCGTTCCAAGAGTTAAACTTCACTCGCCGACAAGGAATTACCATTTCTCCTTACCGTAAAAACGGAAATGTCTCGGGTGGATTGTGTAAGGGCTTCATTGGAGTATATGAAGGGGAGCTTCCAGTTCCAGAAGCAATTAGGTTGTGTATGGGTGCGCAAGTTGAATTAATGGCGCCAAAGGAAGTTGCCCAGTTAGAGATTGAAGAGCGCACCATCTTTGCCGGGCTCCTCCATGGTGGCTATGGACACTTCTTGACGGAGAGTCTTGCCCGACTGTGGATAGCCAAGATTCACCCGGAAATTCCAATCGTATGGCTTACCTCTCAATCGGAGTTCACCGACATGCAGCAAAGGCTGCTGGATGTAATCGGAATCAAGAACAGGCACATCTTTCTAAAGAGACCGACCGCCTTCAAGGAGGTCATATTCCCTACCCCTGGAGTCTGTATCGGCGATTTTTTCATGAAAGAGCATGCGGACTTTCTAGGAGTTGTCGCACCAAGTCCGGGCATCAAAGGCAAGAGGTTGTTCCTGTCACGGTCAAAACTAGGGGCCAAAGCTGGTGCGACGGATGCAGATCAGGCACTCGAGTTGGTTTTCGAGAAACACGGCTTTACTTCATATCATCCCGAACTGCATCCGATCGAGGATCAGCTTCATGAAATTTCGAGCTCAGAAGTCGTTGCTGGTATCGAAGGTTCAGCGATGCACAGCCTGTTGCTGCTTAGGAATCCAGTCAAGACAAGATTCGTAGTCATCGGACGTCACCGAATGGGATCCGGTATTTTCGAGCATGTTCGACAGGCCAAGGGCCTGAATTATCAAACACTGAATGTCCTCATCGGTAATCAGCGAATTAGTTCAAAGAGCCAGATTTCTATCGACTTTGACGCCCTGAATCGAATCATGACGGAAACCCATGGACTCAGCGACAATCTCGACAAAATGAGGCCTTGTGTTGCCTCTCCTGATGGCACCCAGCGTAACTATCTTGACGTTGCAAAGCGCTTCAAATTGGCGCTAACGCGAACGGAGACTGAAGTTTTCCACGCTATGAAGACACTGAAAAGTGCAGATGGGGCGGACAGCCTCTCGAGATTGGGATCTCTATTCCCAGTGATCCAGGTGTAATCGGAGGTCGACCCTCCTCCTATGATCCATCCGTTCACGTCCCTGCCCGCTTATAGACGACGACGATCCCGACCGTGAAGAACTCAATCGAATCGATCTGAAGTGAAACTCTGCTTTGCTGGATATCTGGAATGCGCTGGTCGAGAAATTGATCCTTGTATTTGTCCCCAGTGAACGGCATGAAAAGCATGTCGATCAAATGCTTCACATGCTCGACAAGTGTTCCTGGAGTCCGATAGCCTCCCTGATAGCGCGGCCAGTAAGAGGTAAACATGTCTTCGATCACATAGGCGCCGCCGGGCGCGACATGGTCGAAGAGCGCCTCGAGGCTAAACACCATGTGCGGGTTCTGATGTGATCCGTCGTCGATGATGACGTCGAATGGACCGGACTCACTGCCGATCCGTCCAAGCAGTTCGGCGTCAGTCTGCGAGCCCTGGATCACACGGTCCGCGATCCCACGGACAGTTGCGCAGGCATCCGGTTTGATGTCCATGCAGGTGATCTTCGCGCTTGTGCCGAGCAGGTCGCGCCACATCCTGATCGAGCCCCCCTTGTGGATGCCGATCTCGAACAGGCTACGCACAGCCACGCGCGAAAGCACCGAGGCGTAGACATCGGCGAATGCCGTCGGCTTCATTGCGCGCGAGGTGGCGATGCTGTTCCGGATCGTGGCGCCAAGCGCGCGCGAGACTTCGACCGCTCCTGCGGTGGCGTTGCTATCGGCGATCCGATCTTGAGGTTTCACGGCGTCCGTCATATCGGTTGAAGAGTTGGTTGGGGAGCTTGGTGGAGGGGCGTGTAGCGCGTGAGCGGGCACTTGTGCACGCTTCGTGCGGCCGACACTCCTAGAGGCGTATCAGCTCGACCTTTCGCTGCTTCTCCGCGTCTACCAGGACGGAGATCTGCTCCATCTGCACGAGCAGCCGAAAGGGTACCAGCACCCCAGGGGCGACGGCGAGTGCCGAACTGATCCACTTGTCACGCGATCCAAGATGCCGGGTGAGCACATACGAAGGTGCGTTCTCCATAGTCACGAGTACCGGCATGAAGTCGCTGCGCGCGAGAAAGTCGGCGACCGCCCGAACGACGCCAAAGCGCTTTCGACGACCGGGGATGGTGTTGGAGAAGTCATGTCCGAACAGCACGCCCGCCGGGGTGACCTTCGGTGCATAGAGGATCAGGTCCTGCAGGCAACCCTCGTAGCTGTGCATCGCGTCGACGTAGACAAAGTCGATCGACCGGTCAGTAAAGTGGCCAACTGCCTTGTCCGAGTATTCGCGGTGCAGCACCACGCGGCCCATGGCGATTTCTGACGCGAACTTCTCCTGGACCCTGCGGTAGTGCCTCTCCGTGT
>CAZBKC010000092.1:8208-9796 GCA_964492345.1 uncultured Steroidobacter sp.
TCGTAGGTCACGCCATAGGCCGCGTTGTACTCGTCGCTGCTGTCCACGGACCATGGATCGACGAGGTGCAGAGTGCGAGGAGCGGCGTTCTCGAGCAACTTCTTCGAGTAGGCACCACCGAGGACGCCAATCTCGACGCCGACCGCGTTGCTCGGCAACAGCCGAGCGATGTCGTCACGGGTCAGCGCTGTCAGAAGGCAGTCCGACGTCAGGATCCTCATCTCCTCTCCTTCAGCGTGGCCATGAACGGCGGGACAACGCGCAGCATGGTCGAAGAGCTTCCTATTGAGCCCCCCTTGTGGATGCCGATCTCGAGCAGGCGACACACGGCCATGCGCGAAGCACGGAGGCATTGACATCGGCGAATGTCGTCGGCTTCATTGCGCGCGAGGTGGCGATGCTATGCCGGATGGTAGCGGCAAGCGCGCGCCAGCTTTCGACCGCTCCGGCAGTGGCATTGCTTTCGACGTTCCGGTCTTGAGGTGTCATGGCGTCCGTCATATTGTGGTTAGGGTATTTGGTAGAGGGTCATGTAGCGCGCTAGCAGGGATCTACAACCTTTTGTGCAGCTGTTGGCATTGTCGGCATCGGCACACGCGTAGCCGATCCTCTTGCAGCAGAAAGCCACACGCTCGCCGCCTTATTGATCCGGCACGATGAAGTCTTCACGCTGCGTACTTGACGATCGGGTCTTGGAAGTAGGCCCGGACACGATCGCGATTGGCGGCGATGAATTGCATGTGTTCATCAGCGGCGGCGCGCAGTCTGGCTTTGGTGCGAACAGGCACCTTGGACCCGATGGCCTGCTTCAGATCGGCGTTGAGCCGTTCGTCGGGGTTGAGCTCGGGGCTGTAGCTGGGCAGAAAGAAGGCCTCAATGTGGAGCCGATGTTCGGCTAACCAGGCCTTCATGGGCTTGCAGTGATGCACACCCAGGTTGTCCAGGATGAGGAAGACCTTCTTGCGTCGGCGCTTGCCGTCTCGCACCAGGGCTTGCAGGAACTCGATGAGCCGCTCATGGTTGAACGCCCCGTCGATGATCATCCAGTTGGCGCGCCCTTGGTTGGTCACGGTGGAGATCATCGACAGCTTCTCGCGCGTGCCGCCCACGGCCATGGTCACTGGGGTCTTGCCGCGCGGGGCGTAGCTGCGCCCGCGCACGTCGGTATTGACCAGCGCCGTCTCGTCGCCCCAGTGGATCTCGCCGCCCTCGGCCTTGGCGCGACGCTCGATGGCCGGGTACTCCTGATCGAGCCACTGCTTGACGGCCTCGGGGCGCTGCTCCCGAAGGGGTTGCTCGGCGGTGACGCCGGCAGCCGCGAACACAGCTGGAGGGAGGACCCGCGGCCCAGGTGGCCGGGGGTCCTCCCCTCGCCACCTCGGGAGGCAATTCCGCGAGGCGCGGAGGTCGCCTGGAACGCGACGCGCACCCTTCGCGGGTGTGAGGTTCGAGTCCTCTGCCTTCCTCTCTCTGGAAGAAAAACTGGCTGGGAGCCGGGCCTGCCTCGAAAGCAGTGCGCACCCCGGGAGGGGTGTGGGGTTCGAGACCTCTTTCTTCCTCCTTCTCCTCGTCCTGGTGGTTTCTCCAG
>CAZBKC010000093.1:0-9759 GCA_964492345.1 uncultured Steroidobacter sp.
TGATGCAGCAGGCCGTCGCGACCACCCCGGTGACCTACCGCAGCGTCATCAAAGGCTTGTCTTCACCGACTCCGAGCGAGTAGCATGTACTGGATGGGCATCCAGTCAATTGGCTCTTGGTGGAGCTAAGTGGATACCCCTTATGGGTGTACAGTGTGAAGTCCTACATTCGTTGCTCGCAGCGCTAGTGGTCGCTATCGAGGAGAGAATCCGGCCACAACAAGGAGGCGGGTATGCGTTCGATCGGCATCAGGGCGGCGCCGACTGCCGTGACTTTTGTGGTCTACGACTCGACGGCCAACGAAGTCGTCAACGTCGAAGACATTCGTTTGCCCATTGCCTTCGCAGTCCCGGACCGGCTGAAGTATTTGCGCAACAACTTGCTCGACATCCTGCGCGAGTACGAGATCGAGCGAGCGGGGGTTCGGGTGATGGAGCCAACCGCGCAGCAGCCGAACTTCGAGCGCATACAGATCGAAGGTGTGGTGCAGGAGGCGTTCGCGAGTTGTCCGTACCTGAAGGAGTACTACGTCGGCCAAATAGCATCGATCTCCGCGCGCATCGGCGTTCCTCGAGACAACTTCAAGCCGCTGGTCGATGGCGAGCGTGAATGGAACGTTGAGGGGTGGAAGAAGATGAAGAAGGAGCAGCGCGAAGCTCTCCTGTGCGCGATTGGAGCTTGCCGTGCTTAGGCGGCCATATCAAAAGGCCGAGGTGTCGTTCGACCTCCAGCAAGAGATCGGTCACGAAGGATCCAACTCCAAGGTCCACATCGCGCATGACACTCAACTCGATGTGCGCTTAGTCATCAAGTCCGTGCCGAAACTTACCTTCGACTCGGTGGATGTGTTCTTCGACGAAGCACGCATTCTTTACTTGAGCAATCATCCCCACGTTGTGCCGATCCACTACGCGTGCGAGGACGCCGACAACATCTACATCGCCATGCCCTATTACGCGCGCGGCTCGTTGGGGCAGTTGCTGAATCAGCGATTCCTCACTGTGCGCGAGATCGTCAAGGTCGGTTGCCAGGTCGCATCGGGATTGCACAACGTGCATTCGAAGAGGCTTATCCACTTCGACACCAAGCCCGACAACATCCTGCTGAACGACCGTGGCGAGGCAGTACTCTCCGACTTCGGCTTGGCCAGGCGAATGAACTTGGCCGGCGCCGCTGAGCAGGATCGCATGTACTTCAAGATGCTTCCGCCGGAAGTACACACGGGGTTGGAGTTCACGCATAGGTACGACATCTACCAACTGGGTCTCACGCTGTATCGCATGTCCGTTGGAGACGCTGCCTTCAACGAGCAGTTCGATAGATACGGCCCGAAGAATGCGTTCAATCGAGACCAGTTCAAATTCGACGTGCGAAATGGCAGATTCCCGGCTCGCGACTCATACCCCGAGCACATTCCGCAACGTCTGCGACGCCTCATCGCGAAGTGTCTGGAGCCTAACCCGCAGGATCGGTATCCAGCCGTCATTGATGTCTGCAATGAACTGGCGCAGATCGATGCTCGTCTTGATTGGCAGCACGCCATCGTCGACGGGTTTCGATCTTGGGTATGTCGCGACGAGAGCGACGAGCGGGAGTTTCGGTTGGAGGTGCAAGCCAACGGCGCGTCTCGCGCGCAAAAGACGATGCTGGCGTCAATGCGCACGACGGCCATCAAAGACTACTGCAAACCAGAACTGAAGTCCGCAGACATCAAGCGTTTCTTGGAGAACCATCCATGAATACCAAGGTGAAGAATGACCCGAAGAACTACGTCACGCGGTCGAAGCTTGGGGGAGGAGGCACGTCCTCGACTGTTGGCACATCAAATGTCGCCCAGGTCCGTGCATCTCAGCGCGTGGCCAATGGCGCCCTCGATGGGCGGTGGTACCTTCAGATGGTGCCAGGCAAGAAGCGCTGACACTAACGCGCTTGCTTCAAAGTGGAAGCGACATTCGAGTTGTACAGGAAATCCTAGGCCACGCCGAACAAGCTACGACGATGATCTGCACGCGCGCCTGCCCGAGCGCGAAGTGAGCGGTCGGTCTGCACGGGTCAGAGGGCACGTGTCGGACAAGCCGTCGGGAGGAAGCCGCGGCGCACGCCGCGGCGGGCAGCAGGCGTCGACATGCGCCCTCGTGGCACTTTAGCCCCTCGCCGAACGAGCGGTTAATCCTGGCGGTGCGCGCGCGTCGCGGCCAAGCCCGCCGCCTGGCTCCAAGTAGAGTGAGCGACGCTCTCCCCGACCGCCCGGGCCGAGCAGCCAAAAAGCGACGGAGGAGAACTCTAATGGCGAACGAAGGACTGCCGAAGACGAGCGACGCGCAAGACATCGGCGCGAACGCAGTGAAGTGCATGCACGTGAACCTGCCAAGCAATTGGCGGCCACCTCAAAGCGTGGAAGGCACCGACGACTTCGGCTTCGACTTCCAAGTCCAGTTCGTCGAGGACCATCAGGCGAAAGAAGTCTTCCGGGTTCAACTCAAGGGCACGACCGACCCGAAGAAGAACGCCACGGGCGAATACCTTTCCATCGAGCTTTCCGCCTCGACGCTCCGGTACTACGCCGGCGTGGCCGAGCCCATCCTTCTGGTGCTCTGCGACCTGAGCGTCGATCCGAATCCGAAGCGTTGCCCTGCTTACTACGTCTGGCTTCGGGAAGAGCTCCTGCGAATCGGCATCAAGGCCATCCCGCTGGATCAGAAGGGGGTGTCGCTGCGCGTGCCGATGAGCAACAAACTCGACGATGACACGGATCTGCGCGACGACGTGCGCAGAGCCAACGCCCTAGCTGAGGTCGGCCACGCGCTGGACGTGGGCATCGCCAAGATCGGCCCCGACCTTGACGACACCAAGCGCCTCGCTCTCGCGCAGGGCGTCGGAGGGACGGTCGAAGGCCGCAGCCTCGCGTTCGTCGAAGCGCTCGCTGCTCCTCCGACGGGGTTCTGGATCGAGCCGCCGCGCGGCACGCTGGACTGGCACCTGTGGTCGGCTCGCAAGCGTCTCGATTCCGGCCAGCTCGCGAAGACGCGGGCCGAGCTCGACGCGGCTTCTTCCATGTTGACCGGGGCGGCGGCGCTCACGGCCGCCGAATACTGGTTTCTGCGCGGGCGCTTGGCGAACGCCGACGACGACTCCGAAGCCGCGAGCAAGGCGTTCAAGACGGCGGCGCAGACGCACAGCGAGCCGCGCTTCTGGTCGGCCTGGGCCGAAAGCGAACTCCGCCGTCGCTATCACCCGGACAAGGAGGACGACTACTCCGACGTCGCCGACCAGCTGCCGGGGAGCGAGCCGGACGTCTTGTCGGTGAAGGCGCGGCTGCTCGCCGCCAGCCGCAAATACGAGGACGCGATGGCCCTCGTCGATTCGTTCGATGGGCCGGAGAGCTTTGCTGCCCGCGCGGTCATCGAGACCATGTTTTCGAACGTCGATAAGGCTTTGGCCGCTTGCGAAGCCGGACTGGCGAGAGGTGACACCCCGGATTCGACGAGGCACCTTTTCCAGATTCTGAAGGCACGCGCGCGCTTCAACCTTGCCTTGCAGGGATCGTCAGTAGCGGACGGGGAGACCGTGTCCCCCGCCGGCCCGAAGGGGACGGATCCGGATCTGCTGCGCCAGGCTTGGACCGAGATCCAGGCGGCCGTCGAGGTCATGGAGGAGGCGAACTGGGCAAGCAACGCGGACTTCGTGGTGGACATCTGGATCGCCACCGCCGCGATGCTTGGCAAACAGCTGGAGATCCTTCCTGCCTTGACCGCCGCGGCGGTCAAGAGGCCGCAGACCGAGTCCATTCAGAGCGCCTGCGTCACGCTCGCCGCGCAATGCGGCGAGTTCGACGTTGCTTTGGCCGCCAACGCCAGGCTGCCGGACGACAGCACCAAATTTTTGCGCGAGATAGCGTTCCTTCACGAGAAGCGGTCGCATCCGGAGTGCGTTGCTGCGATGGAGCGGCACGAGAAGAGCCTCGACCCCAAGCACCAATTGTTCTCAGGTGCGGTGGCATGCGCGATCATGTCAGCCGCAATCCTGATTCGCACCGAGCTCGTCGAGCGCTGGTCGGGCTTGCTCGATCAAGCTGAATTCGAGGCCGAGCGGGCCGCGCTGGCTTACCAGCTTGCCGAGCTGAGCAAGCCGTTCGACCGAGCGACGGCGCTCAGTGCGCTCGAAGCCAAGGATCAAGAGCTCGGGCATCCTCTGCCGACGGCGATCACGCTGCTCGAATCCTACGAGCCCCACGAGTCGGCGGAAGAGGCGCAGCGGCTGCTCGGTGTCGCTCGCCGTCTTCTTGAAAAGAACAGGCTGTCGCCCGCGCTCGCGCTGCGCATGGCCTCTTCGATGAGGGCTCTGAACGACTGGAAAGGGCTCACCGCGCTCGGCGAAGAGGCCAAGCACGAGTTTGGGTCCAATCCACGCATCGACGCTTTGAAAGCTTTCGCGCTCGATCGCTTGGGCGAAGCGGACGCAGCGCGGGAGATTCTCGAACGCCTCCTCGACAACAGAACGGCGGACACCTTCGCGCTCAACACCTACGTCAACATCGTGGTTCGGTGGGGACAGGACGACAAGGGCATCGCTGCGGCGGAGAAGCTTCTTGCCCGGTCGAACGATCGGCGCCAGCAGCTCGAATGCGTCCAGCTCCTGTTCAAGCTGATGCAAAAGGCGGATCCCGCGAGCCCGCGCCTGGTGGATCTCGCGCTGCGCGTGGGCCAGCTCGCGAACCAGCAGGACGAGATCGAAGAGGGCGTATTCCTGTCCATGGTGATGCTGGTGACGGCGCCGGGGACAGCAAAAATCTCGGACGAGCAGTCGGCGAGCATCGCCCGCAGGATGGAGGCGTTCTTCAACGCCTTTCCGGACTCTCACGTGTTTCGGCGCGTCCAGGTACCGCAGGACGTGGAGGGCGCAGAGCTCCTGCTTGGCTTGAAGCGGGCCGCGGGGATCACCGAGGAGCGCGAGCGCTTCATGTGGCGAGCCGAGCGCCTCTTGCAGGAAGGTCTTCTACCGCTCCCCTACTCCTGGCGCCCTAGGCACCTGCTTTCGGACGTGCACGACTTGATCCATCTGTGGGAGGTCACGAAGAAGTCGAGCGCCGACGATCGCAAGCACCACCTTTCGATGGCTAGTGGGGACTGGGGAGCCAAACCGCTCGATGACCTCCGAAAGCGCACGCCGCTTCTCGACCTCATTACGCTGCTGCTGCTTCGCGACCTTGGCCTGCTTGAAAGGGTCTTCGAGTTCTTCGGCAAAGTGGCCGTCGCGCAGAGCACGATCGAGTTCCTCGAAGAACTCACCCAGCCTCTGGGGGGCAGCCTGTTTCCGCAAGTCGCCGTTTCGTTGCAAGCCGACCTGCGCGCGCGCGGCCCCTCGCTGCTGCAACCTCGAACGAGTTTCCAAGTCGTGAACCCGCCGTTCTCGCGTGATTCCCATGAGACCAAGGCGCTCGCATCCGATCCGGCATATCAGCTCTACTCGGACGACGCGAGCTTCCGGACATGGTGCCTCGAAGGGCGAGAGCCTGGCATCTGCACTCTCGATGTCCTCCATGGCATGACGGCTGCGGGGCTCATCACGCGCGTGGAGGCTGCGGGAATGGTCGCGCAGCTATGCCGCTGGCGTATTGGCTTGCAAATCACCCTTGACCATCAGCTTGCGCTGCTTCCCCCGAAGCTAGCCTCCGCCTCCGACATCGAAGAGGGGGTGGGGATGCTGCACGCCGCGCAAGACTTCATGGCCATCGCGAACGCGATCTGGGACATACGGCTCGACCTCAATCGAACCATGCGGCACGTCAGCGAGGTCACGCGCGAGCTGGTCGCGCAGGAGAAAGTGCCGGAGGTCGTGATCGGCTCGTTCGTTGGCGTTTGGTATGTCAAGGCGAAGCTGCGACAAGACGCTCCTCACCCTGCGAGGAACATGCTGGCTAAGCTCCTACTGCTGACGGTGGCCATGCGCCCCATGCAGGTTTTGGAGGCAGCCCGGCTCTGGATGGTATTCATCGACCTTGTGGCGTTCGAGCTGGGAGATGCCTTTGGCGAAAGCAGCATCGAAGCCATGGTAAGGCAAGTGGCGCAGGAGACGGCCGACGCGGACGCGCTGCTCAACCGGCAGGGCACGCCTGGCAATCTGTTGCGCGATCGCCTACGAATCGGTCTGGCTCAAAGCCCGGCATCTGCTGAATTCGACCGCGCCTACGCCACTCGCAGAAGGGCCAGCGCGCAGGTCCGATAGGCCTTCTTCTTCAATACCTTCCCATCATTCGTGAGCCTGAATCTTGAACTAGCTGGGCCGTACTGCCTTCTTGACAGCATGCAGGCAAGTGACAACTTTTGGACGGGTCGGGCTTCCGTGTCTCCGGAGAGTTGAACGACCGTCTCCTGTTAAAGCCGTCGTTGGATGACCAAGTCTCGACCGGCCGCTACCAGTCTATGGGCTATCGGCGCCAAGTGCGCATCTACTCACCCAGCAGATGCAGCGCCACTTTTCGCCGGTGCGGCCGCAGCTCATACTCCGAGATAGATGCCTTGCCACGTCCCGAGCGCCGGGCGCCCCTGGCCAACGGGAATCGATAGCTGCACCGATGTCAGCGCAGCGCGCACGTGGGCCTGCATGTCATCGGGCCCCTCGTCTCGGTGCCGGAACAACGCATCTCCATCCGGCACGAGGCGGGCGAAGAAGCGATCGAGATCGGCGCGCCCATCTGGATCGGCGATCTCCTGGATGAGCAGGCTTGCCGACGTGTGGCGAAGGAAAGGGGGTCAGCAGACCGGTGCCGATGTGGGTGTCAAGCACCCACCCGAAAACGTCCGCTGTGATCTCGAAAAGGCCTCGGCCGCGTGTGTCGATGGTGACCGTCGATGCGGTCTGGCGCAGCATTTACCTAGGATAGCTCGCGAAGTCCGCTGAGTTCTCGGGACGTCTTCGGTTCCTGCCCAGCGGCTCGACGGCGTTGAAATGGAGTAGCTCTTCGACGGCCGGCTTTCGACCTCGATGCCAACGCACGCCAACGCCATTTGCTGTTTTTCATAGGTAACTTTTTGTGGACCAACCGCCTCATTTTTGAGCAGCGCGACAATTGAACCATTGCCAAAAACACGGACCGGAGTAGGTTTGGCAGTAGAAAAAGTTACTCCAAGATCAAGACTTGAGGGTTTGCGCGGCTTGTAGCCAATCCTTCGATTCCGCCCCAGCCACCAGGTTCAACTCCACGGAAGTCCATGGAGATCCAAAAGCCCTGACGCATCAACGCGTTAGGGCTTTTTTGTTGTCCAGGGAGGTCTGAAAACTCCCGACCCAATCCAGCCGCCGGTGCAGTAACTAGTGCAGTAAGTCCCAGACACTGGGTCATGCCGCGCAAAGTTACTGCATCGCCCTACCAACTGGTGCGCTGAGCGCGAAAGGATTGGAGATGGCGAAGGAGTTGATCTCGGGGGAACTGGCACTGAAGTCCGTGAAGCACGGGTCGGGGCGCGTCCTGGATGGAAGCGGGCTCTATCTGCTTCCGGCGAAGGACACGAACATTAGCCACGCTTGGCGCTTCGACTACTCGTTTGGAGGCAGGCGCAAGACCATCAGTCTGGGGACCTATCCGGCGGTCACCCTCAAAGCAGTTCGGGAAAAGGCCCGTCGGGCGCGCGAACAGGTTGCAGCCGGCACGGACCCCAGTGCTGACCGGCAGGCCCAGAAGGCGGTGCTCGACGATGCGCGCAACGCTGAGGTTCGGCGAGATGCTGGATTGCCGCCTCTTGGCTCCTTCGAAGAGGTAGCCCGTCGATGGTTCGCGAAGAAGGAAAAGAACTGGACCGCCGGCTTCGCCCCAAAAGTGATCCGCCGGCTTGAGCTTCACGTGTTTCCATACATCGGTGCACGACCCGTTGCCGCGATTCGCCCTCCAGAGGTCCTTGCTGTGTGTCGCCGGATCGAGGACGCAGGCACGCTCGAAACCGCCCATCGGGCCCTGGAGCACTGTTCAAATGTCTTCCGCTTCTCCGTCGCTGAAGGTGTGATCGAGAGCGACCCATGCAGGGATCTGCGAGGCGCATTGGCGACGCCCGTCTCCAGGCACTTTGCCGCGATCAAGAATCCCAGGGAACTGGCCGCCCTGCTTCGGGCAACGTATGCCTACCACGGGACGGCCGTCGTGCGGGCCGCGCTGAAACTGGCGCCTATGTTTCTCTTGCGTCCGGGTGAACTGAGGGGAGCTCGATGGGATGAAATTGATCTGGACAACGGCATTTGGTATATCCCACTGAGTCGTATGAAGCTTCCGAAGATTCAGCAGGACCAGGCCGATGCATTGAATGAACGCCACTTCGTCCCCTTGTGCAGACAGGCTGTGGGTATTCTTGAAGATCTCTTCCTTCTGACCGGGCGAACCGGTTTCGTCTTTCCCGCAGAAGGTCGCAACGGTCGCACGATGTCCAACGGAACGATCAATGCGGCACTACGCGTGCTCGGTTTTCCCGCCGATGTTGTGACTGGCCACGGCTTTCGCGCGACAGCGCGGACCTTGCTTGACGAAGTCCTCGAGTTCGAAGAAAAGGTCATTGAGATGCAACTCGGCCACATGGTCAAAGACGAGAACGGGCGCGCGTACAACCGCACGGAGTTCATCGTCAAGCGGCAGACGATGATGCAGGCTTGGGCGGACTATCTGGATGAGTTGCGGGAAGACCGTGCCGACTACAGGCAGCACGCGGCGCTGCCGGAGTTCACACCCGTCACGAAGCGCTTTGAGCGGAGCACCCATTCCATCCCGCAGCCCTAGCAGCGACGAGCGGACAAGTGTGTCGTGCTCGCTCGGGACCGGATCTTGATGGAGTTCATGGGGAAGAGCCCAACGTTTGTATGCACTTAGACCGCTGGCGTCGCGTGACGTGGCTGTAATCCTGAAACGAAAGGTCACCGTGCGCGACAGCCTGGGCCGGGCCTGCAACCGGACCAAGTTTGTCGAGCAGCGGCAAAGACGCCCCTCCGCCAAAACGCAGGCGCCCGCCACCGCGCGTTAGGTCACGTGCCGTTGTCGTTCTGACTGTCCAACACCTGAAAGGTCGGCTAGCCGCTGACGCCCTGGCGCCGATGCCACTCCGCCAGGGACTCCTGCGGATAGGCATCGAACTGCGCATCGCCGGGTTTCACGTCTGCCTCGACCCAGCCCGGTTTGGAGCCCAGCATCATGTGCGTCACCGACGGCGGCGCCGGCAGCTGGGTGTCGATCGCGCCGGCGTGCGGGTGTACCAGCTCGGGCCAGGTCGGATCCCACAGCCAAAGCGCCGTGCCGCACAGCTTGCAGAAGTGGCGATGACCGCTGCTGGGCTGGCCGTCCGGCAGCGTCGCGCGGTAGACCGACACGTTGTCGATGCCGTCGACCTGCAGCGTGGCGTGATCGGCGCCGAGGTTGATCGCGAAGCCGCCCGTGCCGGCCGTCTTGCGGCAGATCGAGCAATAGCAGCGCATGAACGGCACGGGCTCGCGCGACTCGACGCTGAAGCGCACGGCCTGGCAGTGGCAGGAAGCTTTCAGAAGCATGGCGATCCTCCGCGGCCCGCGGCTTGACTGACGCCGGGCCGGCAATTGCAAGGCTAACGCGGTGCGGCAATGTCCCGTTTGCCTCGTCGCACGCCGAACCGAATTCGGGAGCAAGACCCGGGGTGCCCGCGAACAAGCCTGCTCCTACAGTGCCCCATCGAATCGGACACACTGGAGCCCAGATGAACATCAGCCCCCGCGCGCACGCCCGTAAAGACGACCTGGCGACCGACACC
>CAZBKC010000094.1:0-9721 GCA_964492345.1 uncultured Steroidobacter sp.
TGCTGCTGTTGCCGCCGCCACCCGTTGTGGGCACGCCGGCCTTCGCTGCTGATGAGGCCGCCTATCGTGCGACGCGTGCGCTGCGCGGCACACCTCGCTGGGATCTGGCGGTGCAGGATGCGGACCTGCGTTTCCCCGCTTCGCTGGGTGCGTTCTCGTGTGCGGTCAATGCGCCCATTACCGAGCAGGACACGCCGCACCTGTACCAGCTGCTGCGCCGGGCCACCACCGACGCCGCCCTGGCGACGAACGCCGCCAAGGATCACTACAAGCGTCGTCGTCCTTTCGCCGAATACAACGAAGAAAGCTGCACGCCGAAGGAAGAGCCCATCCTCAGGGGCAACGGCTCCTATCCGTCCGGTCACACTTCGCTCGGCTGGACCTGGGCACTGCTGCTCACCGAGCTGGCGCCGGATCGCGCCGATCCCATTCTCGATCGCGGCTATGCCTTCGGTCAGAGCCGTGTGATCTGCGGCGTGCACTGGCAGAGCGATGTGAGTGAAGGCCGTGTCGTTGCCTCGGGTGTGGTCGCGCGCCTGCATGCGGACGATGCGTTCAATGCAGACCTGCGCGAAGCGAAGAAGGAGCTGCAAGCGGCTTACAGCAAAGGTCTCAAGCCCACACGCGATTGCGCAGCGGAGTCTGCGGCGTTGGCCGCGAGCAAATAGAAAAGCATCACGAGCATCGGAAAGCCGCTGTCTGTGATCCCGGACGACTGCGGCTTTCACGACATCATGGTGTGCTGACGATCGGCTCGACGGTCACTGACGAAGCGATCACGTCCGCTACGACCGGAGAAACCCTGGACGTCGTCAACGCCGATCCGTCAGCGACCTGACCCTCAGAAGGTCGCGCGCAGGTAGGCCTGTGTACCGTAGTACTGCCAGTTCAGCTTGCCCTGGAAACTGCTGCCGTCATCGATCCCGACGTCGGCCTTGAACAGGTTGTAAGCGATGCCTACGCCGACATGGCGGGAGAACTGCCAGAGCAGGCCCGCCTGATAGTCGAGGAGGCTGCCGTCGTAGCCCTCGTACTTCAACTGGAAGTACTGGGCGTGCGCCTGCAGGTGGAAATCACCTGCGAAGTTCCAGTTACCGCGAAGACCGAGAACCGGTAGCGGCGCTTTGGTCTCCACTGCGCCGCGCAATTCTTCGGTCAGCGATGTTCCGGGAATGGAGACCGTCGTGCTCAAGCCAGTCGCGAAGTCGACATGGTGAACGCCGAGCGATACGCCCATTTCGTAGGTCTCGCGGTGCAGGAAGTCGTACTCGTATGCAAGCTCGAAGATCTCGAAATCGAAGTTGGCCCGGACGTCCAGACCGAGCGGAAAATCCTGTCCGTCGAAGAGGATGTGTTCCCTGGTGACGTCCTGCGCAGAGCGTTTGCTCTCGAAATACATGAGGAGCAGCTTGTGTCGGCGATTGAAACGCCAGGTGCCTTCGAGCCGGAACACGATCTGCTCGTCGAAACCGAACGTATCCTCGAGGTTGAGAGACGTGCCGAGCGCCAGGCCGTCGATCGAATCGGCCCGGATCGTGGTATCCGAATTCATCCAGTAGGTGCCGAGGTGGATCGAGAATCGTTCGTTGAACGAACCGCGATCTGTCGCAACCGCCGGCAGGCTCACGAACGCTCCCATCCCGACAATCAGTGCCGTGCCCCATCGCATGCGTTTCTTCCCCCCGTCAGGCAGTCATTGTTCTGGTTCGTTGTCCGACTGTTGCCCGCGACCGGCTGAATCGTGATCACGCGCGGTGCGAGTCGATCGCATCTTGTGTCCGGGCGGATGCCGTTCAGCCACAGTTCGCCGCTGCCGAACATAATGCATTCTTGTTGCTGCGGCCGCGATTCATGCGGTGACGATGCGATCATAATCGAGTTCGAAGGACCGCGCGCGTCATGGAGGCGGAATCGACGATCCTCACGCGCTTTATGTTCAAGTCCGCATCGTGCTCGGGCATGGTCGTAGGCCAGGTGCGAGATGCCGCTTACATCTTCTTGTGCGGTATCGTCGTCGCGACGCGCCAGCCGACGTTCATGCCGCATCGCTGTTGCAGCGATTCTTTATCAAGTGAGCTGGATCGTGCGGCTGTACGAATCGCTCTGCTGCGTCATTCGCGGGCGGTGATCGCGCGCGCCACTTCGTCGACCAGGACCCGACCGGCAAATGGCTTGGCGAGAAATGCGGTTGCCCCGATTGCGTCGGCCTGCCGGCGGTTCCGGGCGTCATCATGCGCCGTGATCACGATCACTGGCGGCGACCATCCCGCCTCTTCGAGCCTGTTCTTCAGTTCATAGCCGGTCATGTCCGGCAGATGCACGTCGAGGACGAGACAGTCGGCATGCCGTGAAGCGTCGCTGCCCAGTGCAGAGGCAGCGGACGTGAAACTCGTGACGTGGAAACCGGCTGCCTGCAGCAGGCGGGACACCGCCTGATTCAGGCCGGTGTCGTCTTCCACGATGACGATATTGCCCCGGAATGTAACCAAAGGTCGCCCCAACTTTCCTGCAGATGGAACACCGCAATGGGCATTCCCGCGGAACGCAAGCCTGACCGGCATGGGCTGAGAGCTGTATCAGTAGTTGGGGCGCTCGCCGTTGCCCGCGCGACCTACCAGGGCAGGCCGATGTTCGCTGCCTGCGGTGCAGCAGCGCCTTCTGGCACCAGCGGCGCTTCCGCATTCGGCACGTCATCCGGGATCCCGAGCAATCGTGCCGCGCGGACCAGGTCCGCAAGCGAGCTCAGCTGCATCTTGTCCAGCATGCGTGCACGATGGGTCTTGATGGTTCGCTCGCAGATATTCAGTTCGACCGCCAGTTGCTTGTTCAATGCGCCACGTACGACACCCAGGAAAACGGCTCTCTCCCGGTCAGACAGCAGTGCGTAACGTTCCTTCAGAAGCCGGACTTCCTGCCTTGTCTGACGTCGCTGCGCATCGATGGCAATCGCACTGTGGACCGCGTCGAGCAGGGCCTGGGCCCGTACCGGTTTCGTCAGAAAGCCGAAGGCCCCGGATTTCATCGCATGGACGCTCGTGGGTACGTCGGTGGAACCGGTGACGAAAATTACCGGCGGTGAGGATTCCCGCGCAGCCAGCGCATCGAGCAGTTCGAGCCCGCTGGGGCCCGGCATGCAGATATCCAGCACGATGCAACCATGATGTGTCGCGGCGTCCGACAAGAGGAACTCACCGGCGCAGCGATAGCCGACGGTCTGCAGACCTGCGGCGCTCAGTACTCGCGTCAGACCGGTGCGAAAGCTGTCGTCGTCATCGACGACGTGCACGCGGCATGCTTCAGTCATTGCCCCTATCAAGGGTCTCTCCGCTGCTGGATATCGGCTCAGGCGGCCAGTGGAATCGTGAACCGGAAGCTCGCGCCCCGTCCCGCCTCATTGTTCTCGGCCCAGATCGTGCCGCCATGGGTCTGTACGATGGCGCGCGCAATCGACAGGCCCAGACCCATGCCGTCGTGCTTGGTCGTGTAGAACGATTCGAATACCCGCATCGCATGGCCGCCGGGAATCCCGGGACCGGTGTCGACGACGCAGATTTCCACCGACTTCGTGCCATGACGCCGGGTCTGGATTTCGACTTGCCGCTGCTCCGCAGGGATTTCCTTCAAGGCGTCCATCGCATTGATGATGAGATTGAGCATCACCTGTTGCAGATGGACCGGATCCCCGGACGCGGGTGGCAGGTGGTCCTCGAGGGACGGACGGATGACGATCCCGCGACGCATCGCATCCGGACGCGACAGCGCCAGTGCAATCCTGACGATCTCGTTGATGTCGATGCGCTCCATCCGCAGCTCGCGCTTCGCCAGCAGCTTGCGCAGGTTACGGATGATCTCGTGCGCCCTCAGGTCGTCGCGGCGGATGTCTTCGAGGATCCGGCGGATCTCGTCGATGGGCATCGGGTCAGTCTGCAAAAGCATGTCCGCAGCATCAGCGTTGCTCAGGATCGCGCTGAGCGGCTGACTCACTTCGTGGGCGATGGATGCTGTCATCTCGCCGACCAGCACGAGTCGTGCGGCGTGCGTGACCTCTGACTGCTGGCGCTGTGCCGCATTCTGTTCGCTGCGACGACGGTGATTCTGGATCATCAGGGCCACGATCAGCACAGTCTGCACGATCAGCAGCAGCGCAGTGCCCATCTGCAGAGGATCGGAAGCAAGAATGTCCAGCGTCAGCGCGTCTGCCGACACAGGCAGCATCCACGCAATTCCGGCAAGGCAGCGACCCGGATACCAATGACGAAAGTCTTTACGCACAGCGCCGGAAATCATGCGGAAACAATGTGACGTTGTCATGTGCGGGCGAATGGATCGTATGGCCGCGTATCAGTAAGAGCTGGGATGAATCGGCAACATATGCGTATCGTCATAGGTAGAAGTTGGCGCTAGTGTGTACGGACCTTCCAGAAGGACACGAACAATGGAACGGCGAGCTTACGCGGACTTCGATGAGTTTGCGGATTCGCTGAGTGGGGTCGCAGGTCGGTTTGTACCTACTGCCCGTTCATCGAGTGAATGGTGGATCGAGAATGCGCGCGTCGGGCCCATCGGCTTGCAGCACGTGCAGGTGGGTGGCGCCACGACGTTTGCGGGCGATGGCGCGGCCGACCATCTGACGATCGGCATTCCGCTTACCGATCCGGAATCCATTCGCATCGACGGGCAACCGCTCACCGCCAACAGCTTCGTGCTGGCCGTCAACGACCAGCCATTCACGTTTTCAAGCCGCCAGGTGACGCGCTGGGTGTCGATCACCGTGCCGACCTTACGGTTGAACGGGGCCGCCCAGGAACTGCAGTCGCCTGCTGCTGGCGGAGCGCGCAGTCAGGCGCACCAGGCGCAGATCGATGAGCTGCGCGGGCTGGCACTGCGTATCTGCAGCGATCAGCAGACAGTGAGCATCGTGGAGCCGGCCGCCGCCACAGCGGTGGAGGAGGAATTGCTGCAGACGGTGTTCACCGCTCTCGAAGTGAGTGCGCGTGCCATCGATCGTCACATCGGCAGGCCGCAGGTTTCCCGGACCCGGGTGATCGCACAATGCCTTGAACTGATCGATGCGACCCAGGGTCAGCCCCTGTTCATCGACGATCTTTGTACGGCCACGCAGGTGAGCGAACGCACGCTGCGCAATATTTTTCAGGAGTATTTCGGTGTCGGACCGATGCGCCTGCTCAAGGTGCGGCAGTTGCGCGAGATTCGCAGTGCGCTGCTCAAGGGCGATCCGGTCCTCGATACGGTCACCGGCATCGCGTCGCGATTCGGCGTCTGGGATTTCAGCCTGTTTGCGCGAAACTACCGCGCGTTGTACGGCGAAGCGCCATCGCAGACGTTGCGCCGGCCTCGCAGTGCCTGGACGGAACGTCGCGATGACGAGGCCGTGTCCCCGACATGGATCGGCTATGCCTCGCGCCGTTTCGCCTTTGGTGTGCCGCTGCAACCGAGGGATACGGCGGATACAACCGCAGCCGATCCGCGCAACTGAAGGTCAGGCGGCGGCGACCCAGTGATCATCCCAGCGCAGCGGAAATCCGCTGTCGAATTTCACGGCGCGTGAACGCAGCGGGGCCGGGTCGATCCGGTACGCCGTGCCGTCGCGCTGCGAAGCGATGATCGTGCCGTCCGCAAGTTGCGAAAGACCATAGTTCTCGGCGGCGGGGACGAAACCCAGGTAGTCGTCGTTCGCGGTCGACCAGCACGCGACGCCGTTGCCGTAGGGACAGGCGGCAGCGATCAACTGCTGATGCCCGCTGACGGCGATGCTCGCGACGTAGCCACGGAAACGGGTGCGCTCCGGCTTCGGCGCAGGCAGCAAACGCAACCCGGAGCCCGGCGCATAGACCGCCACGATGCCCGGCGCATCGCCAGGGTCCCCTTCGTACTGCAGGCCGATCGCAGTCATGCCGCTTGCGGTCACCGACAGGTGACGAATGCTGAGCAGATGATCCGGCAGCCGCCATTGCTCGCGGCACGCACCGCTGTGTGCATCGATCACGCACAACGAAGGATCCATCGTGGGGATGTTGAGCTTGCGACGGAACGTGCGCGGATGGGTCATGATGCCGCCATTGGCGACGAGCAGGCGGCCATCTGGCAGCCACGCCACTTCATGCGGATCGATGCCGCCCGTGTCGAACTCATCGACGATGCTGAAGTCGGACGACTTTCGTACCGCGAGCACGCCGCGCGCGTTCTCGTAGTCATGTTCGGGCGTGTAGACGAGATCGCCGTCGGGGGAGAAGACGCCGTGGCCGGCGAGGTGCCGTCCGGCGGGTGTCTCGAACAACTGGCGGACCTGCAGGGTGTCGCGGCGCAGCTCGAACGCCGCAGTGCCGGGACGTCGTGCAAAAAACAGAACGCGCTGAGGATCGCGCGGATCGATCGCGCACCCATGCGCGCGCATCGGAATGCGCGCGCCGAAAACCTGGCCCGTATCGAGCGAAACGCCGCCGACATACTGATCGCCACGGGCATCCTCGAACGCCGACAGCAGCGTGCCATGCAACTGCGACCGGAACCGGCAGCCCACGCTCACCGCGCCGAGCGCCACCGCCGAACCGATCAGGAAATTTCGTCTGCTCGTGCTCATAAGAGCCGCAAAGGCCGCATAAAAGATAAGACAGATCGGATGTTTTTTCAGATCCATTCAGGTCTTTTATGCGGTCTTTTGCGGCCTCTCCATTTTCTTTCTACAAGGAATTGATGAAGGCCAGCAGCGCTTCGCGGTCGGCCTTCGACATGATCAGGAACGCGTGCTGAGAGCGTTCGGCTTCGCCGCCGTGCCACAGGATCGCTTCGCTGACGTTGCGGGCACGGCCGTCGTGCAGCAGCAGCGTGTGACCGTTGACCACCTGCTGCAGGCCGATGCCCCACAGCGGTGGTGTGCGCCATTCGCTGCCGCTCGCTTCGAAGTCGGCGCGACCGTCCGCAAGATCCGGCCCCATGTCATGCAGCAGCAGATCGGAGAACGGATGGATCGTCTGTTTGCTCAGCCAGGGCTTGTCGTCCGATGCCGCCGTCGTGAATGTCGCCCGATGACAGGATTCGCAGCCGGCCTCCAGGAAGAGCCGCGCGCCGCGTTTCACCTCGGGTGAATCCAGATGCCGGCGTGACGGCACGCCCAGCATCTGCTGATAGCGGACGATGTGCATGAAGATCTCGTCGCTGATCTCCGGCGAACCGCCGGTCGGTGCGGCGCGACACGCTGTCTGCACCTCGGTGCAGTTCTGGTCCGGCCGCAGCGACGTGCTCATGCCGATCTCGGAAGAAAAGGCACCGGCAGTCTGATGGGCGATGTCGGGCTGATTCGCCTTCCAGCCGAGGCGCCCGATCACGGCGCGCGCGAGCAGATGATTCCAGACGTAATTCGGACGGCCCGAGATCCCGTCACCGTTCGCGTCGTCCGGGTCCGCACGTTCCAGCAGCTGGCTCTCGGGGATCGCTTCCAGCAGACCCATGCCGAACACGGCAGGCGCAACGCGGGGCGAGAACTGGTTGTCGTGCGCCAGGTCACCGTAGGCGAGTTCCGTGAATTCGTACTCCGGCGCCAGCAGCGTGTAGGGTTCGCCATCGGCAAACCTGCCGTGAATTTCCCGATGACGGATCTGCACCGTGCCTTCCGCGGCCACACCGCCGATCGCAAACGGATTGAGGTTGCCCCCGTAGCGCGGATCGCTGCCGGGTTCGTTGTTGTGACCCGGCACGGGCGTGGCGAACTGGATTACCAGCGACACAGGCCGTTCATCGGGCCGTTCCGGCGGACGCCCGCGCCCGTCGTTGTTGTGGCAGGCGTCGCAGCTGCGGGCATTGAACAGCGGACCCAGCCCGTCGCGCGCGCCCGCTGTCGCCGGTGCCACCACCCACGGACTGTTGAAGAAGGCGTTGCCGATGAAGAACTGGCCGCGACGCTGCACGTCGAGGTTGGCGGCAGGCTGCGCAAACGCCTTGTGGCTGGCGTTGCTCACGGTGGCTGTGCCCCCGGAGTCGGGGTCGAGCAGCGGGGTGGTGGAATTGTCCTGACTGCAGCCGCTGATGAGAGCAGTGATCGCAACCACCAATGACAAGAAATGGACGGTCCCGTGGGATTCCCGACGCGTTCTGACTATCCGCCATCCGCCATCCGCTATCCGCTTCATCTGAATCAATCACCCAGTCCTTCGAGATCGGACATGAAGATCTGCAGCGCCTGGGCTGCGCGTCCAATGGACAGCGCTTCCGCGCGCAACGCATCGATCGCGGCCTGCACGCGGGCACGACCTTCCGCATTGTCGGGCTGGATTTCGCGATCGAATGGATCGCGGATGGCAGCCAGCGAATCGCGCGTGCGGGCAAGGCGTTCA
This sequence comes from uncultured Steroidobacter sp., assembly GCA_964492345.1. GTDB lineage: Bacteria > Pseudomonadota > Gammaproteobacteria > Steroidobacterales > Steroidobacteraceae > Steroidobacter. The sequence continues at coordinate 8,352 of CAZBKC010000094.1, forward strand.
TCCATTTCCTCTGCCGCGCGCGGATCGGCTTTCTTCACCAGATCCGCCAGGCTCGGACCGCTCACGGTCTCGCCATTGGCCCGTTGGTAGCGTCCGAGGTAAACGTGTTCGATTCCGGCCGCGTTGTTGCGCAGATCGCTCGCGGTCGTGTCGCTGAAGCAGGATTGCTCTTCCTCCTGGTCGCCCGACAGCAGCGGCACGTTCATGCGCTCGCCGGCCAGCTCCACTTCAGCCAGTGCCGCAATGCCGGTCAGCATTCGCTTGAGACCCGTGTAGACATCGCCACTCACCAGACTCGCGCGGTAGTTCGGCGTGGCGGCAGGCGAATCGGGACTCCATTCGGCGACGAGCTTTTCCAGGTCGCTGAGCAGCAGCGTGGTCGCGGCCTTCAGGTACTTGCCGCGCCGGGCCGGGATGTCGTTTGCAGCGGTCGAAACGAAATCGGTATGGGGACGCTGCCCGGCCGAGTCCGCGGGATCGTTGCGATCCTGACCCCACAGCAGGAATTCGATCACGTGCCAGCCGCTCGCGATGTTCTTTTCTCCGCCGGCCTCGTTCTGCGCCGCGATGAGTTCCGGCGTGATCTCCGGGAAGGTCCTGGCATCGCCGATGATGTTGAGACCTGGCGCAGCGTTGTACGTGTCCGCCTGGACTGCATCGACGTGGTTTTCGTCGAGCGGCCAGCCGTTCATCTGCGGTTCGGGTCCGCCCTCGGCATCGACCGGGCCGGCGTAGAAGCGGAAGGCTTCCGAATAGCTGTAGGGCACACGCGCTTCGCGCCAGCGTTGGCGTGCGGCGTCGAGGTTCTGCGGACTCGGCTGAGCCAGCAATTGATCGACCGCCTGATCGAGTGCGCGGGTCGCCAGCAACGTATCCTCGTACGTTGCGTGGACGATCGCTCCATAGTTCGCGATGACAGGTCGGCGTGGATCGTCCGCAGGCGTGCGACTGCAGCCGCAGGATATACAAATGAGCGCCAGCATCGCTGCCGCCGCGACTCGCGTGGATGAAAACATGTCACTCCGGACGGGGTTGGTCTGCTTGTAATCCCGCGCTGTCCAGAGGCTGGCATGTACACGGGCGAACGTGTCGGACAGCGGCGCTTCTGGCACCGCAGAACGAGCGGATTCTAGTCTTAATCGAGAATCACTCGCAATTGGAGTGTCTGATTCGGGGAAGTGCTCAATGACGGGCGAACGGCAGCACCGTTGCCGAACGCGCTGCGGGGCTGTGGCCGATCTCACCGCACAGGCGCAGCGCCTGACGGCGGTGCAGGATGTCGTGCAGCTCCGCTCCCGCGACCCCCAGTTGCTCGGCCGCCTTGTCGATCGGCAGTCCCTCGCAGACGATCAGGCTGACCGCAGACCAGT
>CAZBKC010000095.1:0-9711 GCA_964492345.1 uncultured Steroidobacter sp.
GTTCGAGCTGCACATCGACCGAATACCACCGCGGGTTGTCCTTCCTGCTGTCGGGATCGTAGTGATCGTCCTTCGCATCGAAGGCTGACGGGTCCGGATAACCTTCGCGTACGACCTTGACGATGCCTGCAACCCCCGGGATAGCGCAGCTCGAGTGATAGAAGAAGGCCATGTCGCCCTTCTTCATTTCGCGCAGGTAGTTCCGCGCCTGGAAATTGCGAACTCCGTCCCATCCGGTGGTGCTTTTCTTCGCTGCGGCCAGGTCATCGATGCCGAAGGTGCCGGGTTCCGACTTCATCAACCAGTAGTTCATGGGACTTCTCGCTGTGGGTCATGCCGGTGGGTGCGATGCGATGGGTAGAAGGCTCGTTCGGTGACGAGCGCGTCGAGCGGAACATCCCAGGGCTGGGGTTCGATCGCCGGCACGCGCTGGAAATCGTATGCGATGCCGATGAGCTTCGGCCTGCGCCATCGGCGGTCGGCGCGAAGGTGACTCAGGCGCCGATCGTAGAAGCCGGCGCCGCTGCCGAGCCGCCATCCGCGCGCGTCGACGGCAACCAGCGGCAGGAATACGACATCGAGTCTGCGTGTCTCGACAGCCGGCGATGTGCGCGGGTCGGGTTCCAGAATGCCGAAGCGGTTGCGCCGCAGCGGCCGGGCGGTCTCGAATCGCACGAAGCGCATCGAACCCTTGTCGATGCTTGCGATCGTCGGCAGGTAGAGTCTGCAGCCGCGTCTGCGCGCAAGCGCGATGACCGGTGCGAGATCGGCTTCACCGCGATACGCGAGATAAACGGCGATGTGTGTGCCCGGTCGCAGAATCCGCAGGCGGGTGATGATTCGCGCGATGGCGCGGGCGACGAGCGCGCGTTGTGCATCCGTCAGTGCGCGGCGCCGCTTGCGCATCTCGCGGCGCAGTTCGTCGCGGCTGGAATCCCGGCGGGCCGGAGTCGCGGTGCCGGGACTGGATGTGTTCATCCGCGGAGGAGGGCGGCGCCACCCGCCTGTGCCGTTGGTGCCATTGCTCTCGACACGGAGCAATAAGTGGGGTGCAGCCACGTCAGCTCAGGCTTCCCGTCGAGGACGGACATGCTCAATGCTGACGCGAGACCGAACCCCTGGGTATCAACGTTAGGGTCGAGAGGTAACCCGACACCGTGTCGAACACTGCAGGCGGCGCCATAGAGAATCTACTAGGACTGAACGACCGGAAACAATCGGGGTTCCCCGCGATTGAGGGCGCCTCAACGAATTTCCAGGGAGTCATTACAAGTCGAGTTGCTGACCCTTGGCGAGCGTCGCTTCGACCCGCTCGCGCATCTGGCGCACCCGGGGAGTGACTTCGCCGCCGCCATCGCCCTGCTTGCGGATCCGCAGCAACTCATTGGCCAGGTTGAGAGCGGCCATGACGGCGATGCGATCCAGCCCGATGATGTTTCCACCGTCGCGGATCTCGCGCATCTTCAGGTTGAGATACTCCGCCGAATCGAGCAGTTCGGAGCGTTCTTCGGGGAGGCAGGCGACCTGGTATTCCTTTTCGAGGATCCGGACGCTGACGCGAACTGTCCGATCGCTCATGTACCGTGCTCCATCGCCTTCAGGCGGCCGATCATGGCTTCGACGCGCGTGCGCACCTGCTCGTTCTTCTGCAGCAGGGTTGCACGTTCGGTCGTCAGTCCGTCCAGACGCTGCCGCAGCGCCCGATTTTCTTCCCTGAGCTGCGCCACCACAGTGACGAGTTCTCCGAGCCTCTGCTCCAGGAGTTCCAGTTCATGACCGACGGTGTTTTGTCTGGATTCGCTCACGGGCCGATTATGGGCGGCGAACTACGCATGGTCAACGAAGGGTCAAACGCACGATCGGTCACTGCATGTGTCGGCGAACGACGGGCGCGCGTCGACCAGTGCTAACATAACCCCATGTTGCAGGTGACATTCCCCGAAATCGTCAGCGTCATGCAGAGCGCCGGCTCGACAGTGCCGGTCGCAGAGGGGCACGGATGCCTGTGCGGCGCGCTGTGCATCAGTGACGACTACTCGCTCGATCGCTGGCTGGAAGAACTCGTGCCACTCGATGAGGGCGCTGCTGTTCCCGAGGAGGTCGAGCAGACCATGCGGTTGCTCTACGCCGACACCTTGCGGGCGCTGCGCGGTGACGACATGGACTTCCAGCCTTTCCTCCCCGACGACGATGCGGCGCTCGAACAGCGCACGACCGCGTTGTCGCAGTGGTGCCAGGGGTTTCTGTACGGGTTGGGAACCACGCGCCCATTACAGCCGGATCTCATGCCCAAGAGCATCGATGAAGTTCTCCTCGACTTCACCAACATCAGCCGCGCGGAGGTCGATCCGAGCGGCGACGCCGAAGAAGACGAGGAAGCGTACGCAGAGGTGGTCGAATACATCCGTGCCGCTACCCAGCTGATTCATGACGAACTCGATGCGGTGCGTAGCGGTGACGCAGTCGCTGCGGAAGAAGATACCGACGACGGCTTCCAGGATGAAGATCCCGAGTCCCTGCATTGACCATCAGGTCGAATATCTGCGCTGGTTCAACACTGCATGCGTAAAACCGAGTTCGTTCGCCGTCGTCGTCAGCTCATGAAAATGATCGGCAAGGGTGGCATCGCGATCCTGCCGGCAGTTCCGGAAAGACCCCGCAACAACGACGTCCTCTATCACTATCGACCTGACAGCGACTTCTACTACCTGACGGGCTTCGGCGAGCCCGAGGCGGTCGCTGTATTGATTCCCGGCCGCTCGCAGGCGGAGTACGTGCTGTTCGTTCGCGACCGCGATCCGGCCCGTGAGACCTGGGACGGGCGGCGGGCGGGGCCTGAAGGGGCGACGCGCGACTATGGGGCCGATGATGCGTTTCCCATCGGCGACATCGACGACATCCTGCCGCACCTGATGGAGAACTGCGCCCGGGTCTACTACACCATGGGCCTGCATCAGGATTTCGATCAGCGTGTCATCGGCTGGGTGAATCAGCTCAAGGCGCAATCGCGCAGCGGCATTCAGCCGCCGCAGGAGTTCGTGGCGCTCGATCATTTCCTGCACGACATGCGTCTGTACAAGGCGCGCCCGGAACTGGAGGCGATGCGCCAGTCCGCCCGGATAGCCGTCGCAGCGCACAAGCGGGCCATGCAGTTCACACGCCCGGGCCGGATGGAGTACGAGGTGATGGCCGAATTGCTGCACGAATTCCGGCGCAGCAATGCGGATATCTCCTATCACCCGATCGTCGGCGGCGGCGCGAATGGCTGCATCCTGCACTACCACGAGAATGCGGACGAACTGAAGGACGGCGATCTGCTGCTGATCGATGCCGGCTGCGAATACGATCTGTACGCCTCGGATATCACCCGCACATTTCCGGTCGGTGGGCGCTTCACGCCCGAACAACGCGCGCTGTATGAGGTGGTGCTGGAGGCGCAGCATGCCGCCATCGCCAGGACCCGTCCGGGGAATCACTGGAATGAGCCCCACGATGCCGCGGTGAAGACGATTACGCAGGGCCTGGTCAGGCTCGGCCTGCTCAAGGGCAAGGTGCCCAACCTGATTCGCGAAGCCGCCTATCGCAAGTTCTACATGCACCGAACCGGGCACTGGCTTGGCATGGACGTCCACGACGTCGGCGACTACAAAGTCGGCGAACAATGGCGTGTGCTCGAACCGGGCATGGCAATGACTGTCGAGCCCGGCATCTATATTCCGGCGGGCACGGCCGGGGTCGCGAAGCGCTGGTGGAACATCGGCATCCGCATCGAAGACGATGTCGTCGTTACCGCGGATGGCTGTGAAGTGCTGACGGACGCGCTCGTCAAGGACGCCGACGACATCGAAAAACTGATGCAGGCCGCATGAAGGTCGACGTTGCCATTGCCGGCGGAGGGCTTGTCGGCGCCAGCCTGGCGCTGGCGCTGGCTGATCTCAAGCTCAGGGTCGTTCTGATCGAATCGCATCCCTTCGGCAGCGTCGATCAGCCGAGCTTCGACGATCGGACCACCGCGCTGTCGAATGGCAGCCGTCGGATTTTCGAGGGCCTCGATGTCTGGCCGCTGCTCGAACGCGAAGCCACGCCGATCAGGCGCATTCACATTTCCGATCAGGGGCGCTTCGCCTTCGCGCGCATCGATGCCGGGGAGCAGCATCTGCCGGCGCTCGGGTTCGTCGTCATCAATCGGGCCATGGGTGCCGCGCTCTGGCAGCGATTGCAGGAGTCGGCGGTAACCTTGCTGGCACCCGCGCGCGTGGTGAGTTCCGAACTGAAGGACGATTGCCGCGAATTGCGCTGTGAAACGGGTGCCGATGCCTCGGTCACGGTTCAGGCGAAGCTCGTGATTGCGGCCGACGGCGCGAAATCGGTGGTCCGGGAATCGGCGGGGATCAGTGCGACGACGTGGGACTATCACCAGCACGCGCTGGTCACCAACGTCTTCACGCAGCGTTTCCACGACTACGTGGCCTACGAGCGATTCACTCCCCAGGGGCCCTTGGCACTGTTGCCAGTGTCGGAGGGCCGGGTCGGGCTGATCTGGACCTTCGCGCCCGACATGGCCGAACAGGTGCGCGATCTCGACGACGCGGCCTTTCTCGATCGCCTGCAGCAGGCGTTCGGATTCCGACTGGGGCGCTTCACGCGCGTCGGGGCCCGGCACCTCTATCCGTTGTCGCTCACCCGGGCGGACGAACACGTGGCGCCGCGACTGGCAGTCGTCGGCAACGCAGCGCAGTCTCTGCATCCGATCGCGGGGCAGGGTTTCAATCTCGGGCTGCGCGACGCGGCCAGCCTCGCAGAAGTTCTGGCGGATGCGCTGGAAACCCCCCAAGCCAAAGGCGAGTTCGATGCCGGCGACGGTCTGTTGCTGGAGCGATATCGCGAATGGCGGTCCGCCGATCGGCAGAAGATCGTTGGTTTCACCGACGGGCTTGTCCGCCTCTTCACCCAGCCACTTGGTGTGGCAAAGCTGGCGCGGAGCATCGGTCTGCTGGCCTTCGATCTGATGCCTGCGGCCAAGGATGCGCTGTCCCGGCTGTCGCTCGGCGCTGCCGGGCGTATTCCGCGACTGGCGCGCGGCGGACGACTGAGATCCTGATGAAACCGGATTTCGACCTGCTGGTGATCGGCGGCGGCATGGTCGGGGCCTGTCTCGCGGCATTGGCAGGCAGCGATCGGGAGCTTTCGCGACTGCGCATCGCGCTGCTCGAACCGCATCCGCCGACCCGCCCGCCCGCCGGCAACGACATCGATCTGCGTGTTTCCGCCATCTCGCGCGGCTCGCAGCGCCTGCTCGAAGCCATTGGCGCCTGGGCTCACATTCCGCCGCAGCACATCTCGGCGTATTCGCAGATGGTCGTGTGGGACGCGCGCGGACGACCGTGCGGGGCGGGCTCGTTGCATTTTTCGGCCGCCGAAACGAGCGAGCCGAATCTGGGTTCCATCATCGAGAACCGCCGCGTCCAGTGGGGTATCTACGAGTCTTCCGCCATGCGCAGCCGGGTCACGTTGCTGCGCGCGGAGCTGTCTGAACTGCAGGTCGATGTCGACGAAGCCATCGTCACGCTGGCGGATGGACGTCGTATCGGTGCGGAACTCATCGTCGGTGCCGACGGTGCGCAGTCCCTGAGTCGCAAGCTGGCGGGCATCGAGACGCGCGGCTGGGAATACGATCAGCGCGCTTTCGTGACGCATGTGAGCACCGGGCATTCACATGCCCGAACGGCGTGGCAGCGATTTCTGCCGACGGGTCCGATTGCCTTTTTGCCCCTGGCCGATGGCCGCAGTTCCATCGTCTGGACGACGACACCGGATGAAGCGCAATCGCTGGTGAACTGCGAACCGCAGGTCCTGGCCCGCAAGCTGACCGACGCACTGGATGGGGCGCTCGGGCAGGTGAGCGTGGCCGGTCCGCGTGCCCAGTTTCCGTTGCGCCTGACCCATGCAAGCCGGTACTGCAAGTCGCGCTTCGTGCTGGTCGGCGACGCGGCCCATGCCGTCCATCCACTGGCGGGGCAGGGCGTCAACCTGGGATTTCTGGATTGCGCGGCGCTGGTTCAGACACTGTCGTCCGAACTCGGCGGCGGTAGCAGGCCCGCAGATCTGGGCGAAACCCGCGTGTTGCGGCGTTACGAACGCTGGCGTCGCAGCGAGAACGCGCTGGCGCTCGGGATGATCGACGGACTCAATCGATTGTTCAGTAACTCGAACGACCTGCTGACCTGGGCCCGGCAGACCGGTCTGTCGGCAGTGAACCGCAGTGCACTCGCCAAGCGCTTCTTCATCGGCAGGGCCATGGGTACCGGGGGCGATGCGCCTGCCATCGTCCAGCGTCAACGTTGATTCCCTCTGGTGCTTGACAGCCGTCCACGGCTGGAGTGACGCTGCTGCAATGCGTATGCGGCGCAATGAAAGGCCGCCGCTGTCACCGACTCCTTGGCTTCGGACCGGCCTATGACTTCATACCGCGCCGCTGTCGAATCGCTGTTGAACGGGACCGATGTCGCCATCGATGGCGGTCATCCCTGGGACATCAAGGTGCGCGATCCCGGGTTTTTCCGCAGGGTCCTGGCGCAGGGCTCCCTCGGCGTAGGCGAGGCTTACATGGACGGCCAATGGGACTGCGAGCGGCTCGACGAGATGCTGTTCCGCGTGTTCCGCGCCCAGGCCGAGCGGCACCTGCCGACACTGCGCCAGTTCTGGGCGGCGCTCGTTGCGACCGTAATGAATCCGCAAACGCCGCGTCGTTCCTTCAAAGTGGGCCAGAAGCATTACGACATCGGCGACGACCTCTACTCGCGCATGCTCGATCCGCGAATGATCTACAGCTGCGCGTACTGGAAGGATGTGCAGACGCTCGAAGAGGCGCAGGAGGCAAAGCTCGACCTGGTCTGTCGAAAGCTGCAACTGGAAAAGGGCATGAGCGTGCTCGACATCGGTTGCGGCTGGGGTGGCGCCGCACAGTTCGCCGCCGAACGATACGGGGTGAGCGTCACGGGTGTGACGGTGTCGAAGAACCAGGCGGCTGCCGCCACGGAGCGTTGCAAGGGGCTGCCGGTCAGTATCCTGTTGCAGGACTACCGCGGGCTGAGCGGCAAGTTCGATCGCATCTACTCGCTCGGCATGTTCGAGCATGTCGGCTACCGCAACTATCCGGTCTACTTTGCGGCTGCAGAGCGCCTGCTGGAGCGCGATGGCCTGTTCCTGCTGCACACCATCGGCAGCAACACGACGCAGGAAGCGAACGATCCGTGGATCGAGCGCTATATTTTTCCGAACTCGCTGCTGCCATCGATTGCGCAGATGTCACGCGCGTCCGAGCGGCACTTCATCATGGAAGACTGGCATTCCTTCGGGCCGTACTACGATCGGACGCTCGTTGCCTGGTTCGACCGCTTCCGTGCCGGCTGGCCGGAGCTGTCGGAGAAATACGGGGAACGGTTCAGGCGCATGTGGGAGTTCTGGCTGCTTTCTTCCGCGGCTGCATTCCGGGCGCGCCGCATCCAGTTGTGGCAGGTGTTGTTCTCGCACCAGGGAATCGCGGGCGGCCTGCCGGAAGTCAGATAGCCCGATCGGGAGTTTTCGCATGGCGATGCCGGACATCTTTGTGCAGTCGCCGCCGCGCCTCGGCAATCAGTATCGCGACGACGCCTTCCTGCGTTCCTGGCTGCGCCGCAAGCTGCCCGTCGAGTCGTTGCAGAGCATCGAAGGCGAACTGCAGCAGATGGGAGAACTGGCGGGGGATGAACTCTATCGGCTGCAGCTCGAGGACAGGCTGCGCGAACCGGAGCTGACTCAATGGGATGCCTGGGGCAACCGCATCGACCGGATTGAAGTCACGCCGCTATGGCGCCGTGCGGCGGACATCGCGACGCGCAGCGGCCTCATCGGCATTCCGTACGAACGCCGTGACGGACGTTTCTCCCGTATTCACCAGTTCGCGCTGGTGTATCTGTTTCATCCCTCATCCGATGTCTATACCTGTCCTCTGGCAATGACGGATGGCGCGGCACGCACGCTGACTGTGGCGAACAATGCGAATCTGATCGAACGTGCCGTGCCGCGTCTGACCAGCCGCGATCCGGCGCAGGCATGGACCAGCGGCCAATGGATGACCGAAGCCACCGGCGGGTCCGACGTGGGCGTGTCGCTGACACAGGCCAGACAAGAGACTGACGGGCGCTGGCGGCTGTACGGGAAGAAGTGGTTCACCTCGGCGATCACCTCGCAGATGGCGCTGACGCTGGCCCGGCCCGATGGCAACGGCCCCGGTGGCTCGGGGCTCGCGATGTTCTATGTCGAAACGCACGATGCCGCCGGCAGGCCGAATGGCATTCGCGTCGAGCGCCTCAAGGACAAGCTCGGTACACGCAAGGTACCCACGGCTGAACTGCTGCTCGAGGGTGCCGTTGCCGACCTGGTCGGCGACACGCACAACGGCACGCGCGCGATCGAGCCCATGCTGGTCATCACGCGGGCCTGGAACAGTGTGACCTCGGTGGCCTTCATGCGTCGCGCGGTTGCACTCGCGAAAGCCTATGCGGCGCAGCGCCGGGCCTTCGGTGCAGCGCTCGAAGATCTGCCGCTGCACGTGGATACGCTGGCTGGCCTCGAAGTCGAGACGCGTGCCGCCTTCCTGCTGGCGTTCGAACTCGTCGAACTGATCGGTCGCCAGGAAGCGAATGACATCGACGACAGTCAACGGGCGCTGCTGCGGCTGCTCACTCCCATCTCGAAACTGCTGACGGCGAAGCAGGCGGTGGCCACGGTGAGCGAGGCCATCGAGGCGTTCGGTGGGGCAGGGTACGTGGAGGACACCGGGTTACCGCTGCTGCTGCGTGACACGCAGGTTCTCCCCATCTGGGAGGGCACAACGAATGTGCTGGCGCTGGATGCGCTGTTGCGCGGTGATGCTGCCTCCGCACTCGCTGCGCTGGGTGAGCGACTGTCGCTGTGTCGCAGCCGGTTGCAGGATGCGGAGCTGATCCGCCTCGCACGGATTGCCATCGGTGCGCTCGATCATGTCGCAGACTGGATGAAGCGAAGCGGCGAGGCCACGCTGCTGCAGGCCGGTGCACGTCGCGTCGTCATGACCATCGGCCGTGCATGGCAGTTGCTGCTGCTGATCGAGCATGCGCACTGGAGTCTGGAAGCCGAGCACCAGCGGATCGGCATTGCTGCCGCAACCCGCTTCGCGTCGACATCGATCGACCTGCTTGCCGATATCCCGCCGCAGGATTCGCGCGACCTGCTGGGGAACTGAGATTTCACACAGTGTGAAGCTCTTCGTCCTCCGTTTGAGACAGGCGCCCAAACCCGTTAGGCTCTCGCCCGCCTTGAAGCAGGCACAAGCCGTCGCGCAGCTCGCGGTGGCGGCAGATCGGGGAAACCAGGCAACGCACGACGCCTGAATGAACAACCGCCACATCTACTTGCTCGCTGCGCTGCTGTCGGCGCTGGCCCTGTCACTGTTCGTGTACAAGGCCAGGGTCCTGGGTTTCCCCATCGCGCCGCAGTCACAGACGCAGATCTGGACCATCGAGGCCGCTGTTTCCTTTACTCCCGGACCGGCTGCCGTGAAGGTGACCTTGCGAATCCCTGCGTTGACCCCCGGCTACTCGCTGATGGACGAGAACTTCATCTCGCGCGGGTTCGGTGTCACGACGCGTCCGGCGCCGGCCGGCCGCGAAGCGCAATGCGCGGTGCGTG
>CAZBKC010000096.1:0-9659 GCA_964492345.1 uncultured Steroidobacter sp.
CATGCGTCTGCTTCGGTCGGTCTGCTTCAGGGCGCGAGTTGGCGCAGCAAGTCGGCGCTGGCGGCGTCGGCCGGGAAGAATGCTTCGATCGCCAGCTCCGACAACGTGACATCGATGGGCGTGCCGAACACCGTGGTCGTGCTGATGAAGTTGAGTATGCCCGCGGGCGTACTGAAGCTGAACGGTATCGCGACGGCACTGCCAGGCAGTTCCGGTTCATGCGTCGTTGGCGACGGATAGGCCATCAACTCGTTCAGAAGTTCGCTGAGAGTCGGGTCAGCGGAGACCTCGATCTGCCGACGCAGCCGCGCGATCAGGTGCGAGCGCCACTGCGCGCAGTTGGCGATCTGCGGCGCGAGACCGCGCGGATGCAGACTGAGCCGCAGGACGTTGATTGGTGATTGCAGCAGTGCCGGGTCCGCACCCGCGAGAAAGGGCTGGATGCTGGCGTTGGCGGCCACCAGGTGCCAGTGACGGTCGATGGCAAGTGCCGGATAGGGCTCGTGTCCTTTCAGCACCAGGTCGACCGCATCGCGTGCCGCAGTCAGCGCAGGATCGTCGAGCGATCGCGTCGTGAACATCGGCGCGAACCCGCCCGCGACAAGCAGGGTATTGCGCTCACGCAGCGGCACATTCAGCAGCTCGGCCAGGTGCAACAGCATGTCGCGACTCGGCTGTGCGCGTCCGGTTTCGACGAAGCTCAGGTGGCGCGTGGAAACGTTCGCTTCGAGCGCGAAATCGAGCTGGCTCAGGCGGCGACGCTGGCGCCATTCGCGCAGCAGTTCACCGACAGGCCTCGCGGAGACGGCAGGAGTGGTTGCGTTCATGGATCCTCCGGGTCTGCCGCAGAAGTGTGCCGTTTACCTCGCCGGTAATCGACCCTGCGCGCTCGCTGCCCAATCATGCGTCATCGCCGACATTCACCTGCATCGCATCGGCCGCGGCGAAGGCCGGTGCGCTCATCGAGGGTTCTTGCCATGCTGACGGATCGATCGAGTGTATTTCTGCGTCGGGTCCTGCTGCTGGATGCTGTGTCGAGCGGCAGCATTGGGCTGCTGGCGCTGCTGTTCGCAGGTCCACTGGGTGCGCTGCTGGAACTGCCGGGCGATCTGCTCACGCAGGTCGGTCTGATCCTGCTGCCCTTCGCTGCTTTCGTCGGCTATCTCGCTACGCGGCAGACGCCTTCGAATACGGGCGTGTGGGTCGTTATCGGACTCAATGTGCTATGGGTCGTCGACAGCGTACTCATGCTCGTCATGGGTTGGGTCGAGCCGAATGCATTGGGCCATGCCGTCGTGATCGTCCAGGCCGTCGCAGTGGGTTTGTTTGCCGAACTCGGGTATGTCGGCCTGCGTCGCAGCCAGTCTGCACTGGCTGAAAGCTGACGCGCAGACCGAAAACGGATCGTCCGGGAACGGATCGGGTGTTCAGGGATTCATCATCTCGGTGACCTGCCCAACGTCACGGCCGATGCCGAAGGCGCCGCCAGGCTGGACGCCCATGTCGCCGGCTTGACGCTGCGCACGGCACAGGCCGACGATATCGTCGGAAAGTCGATCGTCGTCCACGAGCAGGCCGACGACTACAGATCGCAGCCGGCGGGCGATTCCGGCAATCGCATCGCCTGCGGGATCATCAAATAGCCACCGGGGATTCGTCACGCATGCTGTCTGCAATCACGGCGTTCCTGCATCACGCGGCAGCATTCGTACTGTTCGGTGCCCTGATGGTCGAGATGGTGCTCTCCCGGACGGAACTCAGCCTGAACTCCGTGCGCTCGCTGATGCGCATGGATGCGGCCTACGGTCTGTCGGCGCTGGTGCTGCTGGTGGTCGGGTTCGGCAGGGTCTTCCTCACCGAAAAGGGTGCTGCCTACTACTTCGGCAGCGCGCCTTTTCTCATCAAGCTGGCGCTGTTCGTCATCGCAGGGCTGCTGTCGATCAAGCCGACCCGCGAATTCCTGTCCTGGCGCAAGGCGGTGCGCGAGCAGCGCCTCCCGGACTTCAGCGATGCGAAGCGGCGTTCGATCCGCCTGTTCATCCACATCCAGCTCACACTGATGCTCGGCATCATGCTGTGCGCGGCGCTGATGGCGCGCGGTATCGGCTTCATCGGTTGACAAGAAAAAAAAGCGGATGGCGGATAGCGGATGGCGGATAGTACGCGCCTGATTCCCCATTCCCGATTCTTCTCCGGCCCGAGCCTCAAGCCCCGAGCCGCACGCCCTCACTATGGCATCCGAACAGGCAACAACGGCCGCCGCGTCGCAGCCGCGATCCTTCGCGGCCCTGCATCACCCGGGCTATCGCGCCTTTTTCTTCAGCATGGCCGGCGCGATGATGGCCGACAGCATCGAACACGTCATCAGCTACTGGGTCATCTTCCAGAAGTTTCATTCGCCCTATCTTGCGGGCTTCGCCGTCATCTCCCACTGGGTGCCGTTCCTCGGACTGTCGGTGTTCGTCGGTGCACTCGCCGATCGTTTCGATCCGCGGCGGTTGATCCAGATCGGCATGGTGCTGTTCATGCTGGTGTCGATCGCCTGGGGTGTGCTCTTTCTGACCGACACCCTGCAGATGTGGCACGCGGCGGTGCTGCTGGTCATTCATGGGATCGCCGGCGTGCTGTGGAGTCCGACCTCGCAGGTACTGCTGCACGACATCGTGCCGCGCGAACAGTTGCAGAGTGCCGTGCGGCTCAATGCCACGTCGCGCTACCTCGGGTTGCTCGCGGGTCCGGCGGTCGGTGGCGGCCTCCTGCTGCTGATGGGCCCGTCGTACGGCATCCTGTTCAACGCGCTGCTCTATCTGCCGACCATCCTGTGGCTGTGGAAGGCCCCGTACGGGCCGAAATTCCGCAAGGAACAGTTGCCGCCGCGGGCCATCCGCGGCTGGGCCGACATCGTCGATTCGCTGCGGCATGTGGCTGCCGATCGCACACTGCGGTCGATGACCTTGCTGGCGGGCGGAGCTTCCATGCTGGTCGGTACGGCCTACCACGCACTGATGCCGGGGTTTGCGAGCGACCTGGGTCACGCCCATGCGGATTTCTCGTACAGCCTGCTGCTGGGGGCCGATGCCGCCGGCGCCCTGTTCGCCGGATTGCTGCTGGAGAGCCGCAGCCTGCTGCAGGCCCGGGTGCGTACGGCTTTCATGCTCGCCATCGTCTGGTGCTGCGCGCTGGCCGGTTTCGCGCTGGCACGAACCTATCCGCTGGCCATGTTCCTGCTGTTCATTGCCGGGTTCGTCGAACTGTCCTTCTATTCGATGGCACAGACACTGGTGCAACTGAAAGCGCCGGTGGAGATCCGCGGCAAGGTGATCGGCGTCTATTCGATGGCCGCGCTCGGCATGCGTGCCGTCAGCGGCATCACGGTGGGGGTGGTCGGTGGATGGATCGGCATCCATCTGTCCCTCGCCCTGAGCGCGCTCGCGTTGCTCTCGGTGATCCTCGTCCTGCTGGCGTTCAGCACGAGATTGCGAGACTGAAGCAGCTGCTTGCTATATTGCCGTCAGGTTCTGTCCCGGCGGCGCACGTAACGAAGGTGCTGAAACATGAAGAACGGATCGATCGGCGCGACTGCTGTCGCCCTGGCGTCTCTGCTGACCTGTCTTCCTGCCGTCGCCGTGGAAAGGGGGTTCTATATCGGCGGTTTCTACGGACTGACCGACTCCGATATCGACGAAGCGCGCTTTGCCGATCAGACGACGACCATCTACGAGAATTTCGCCTTCTTTCCGTCGCTCTCCCAGACCAGCTTCGACGCCGAGGATTCGGGGTTCGGATTTTTCGGCGGCTACCGCTGGCTGCGCAATCTCGCCTTCGAAGGAGGCTACGTCGACCTCGGCAAGGCGTCCTATCGCGATGTCAGCGCAGGGATCTACGATGATGGAACCAATCCACCGACTGCAGAGAACTGGAATCAGTCGACCTCGCGTTCACTCTCGGGCATCACGCTGTCTGCGCTCGGCATCCTGCCCCTGAGTTACCGCGCCGAACTGTTCGTCCGCGGCGGAGTGATGTTCTCGACCACGGAGGTCGGCGTCCATATCAGCGACGGGGTGGGGCAGGCCAGCGGCGACACCTCCGATTCCGATACGGATTTCCTGGTCGGCGTTGGCGGGGGATTCACCTTTGCGGAGATCTACACGCTGCGGCTCGAATACCAGCGCATCTTCGATGCGGGTGCCGCAGACAGCGACTTCAGCGGCGCCGGGCTCGGCGAAGCCGACATCGATCTGATCAGCCTGGGCTTTACCGTGGCTTTCTGACGCGAACGTTACGGCACAGGCAAGACGTGCCCGGCCGAAACGACTTCAACCGGCCGGTGTGCGCCGATTTCTGCGCACAACTGCTGCGGATGCCGCAGCTTCCAGATTGCCAGGTCGGCCCGCATTCCCACGCGCAGTACGCCTCGATCGTGCGCCAGTCCCAGCGCCCTCGCTGCATGGCGTGTCACGCCGTGCAGTACTTCCGTCGGCGTCATCCGGAACAGCACACACGTCATGTTCATCGCGGTCAGCAGCGATGCCATGGGCGAAGTGCCGGGGTTGCAGTCGCTCGACACCGCCATCGCCATGCCGAGTGAACGCATGAGTTCGATCGGCGGCAACTGTTTCTCCCGCAGGAAGTAGAACGCACCGGGCAACAGCCCGGCGACGACGCCGGCCTCGGCCATGCGCTCGATGGATTCGGGAGAGCTGTACTCCAGGTGGTCGGCGGACAGGGCCCGATGTTCCGCCGCCAGTTTTCCACCGCCGCAATCGCTGAGCTGATCCGCGTGCAGGCGCAACGGCAATCCCAGTTGCGTGGCGCGCGAGAAGATCCGCCCGGTCTGCCCGCGGGTAAACGCAATCCGTTCATGATAGGCATCGACCGCATCGGCAAGCCCGCTCCCGGCGACTGCCGGCAGCATTTCTTCCGTGACGAGCCGTACATAGTCGTCCTGTCGTCCGGCGTACTCCGGCGGCAGTGCATGCGCGCCCAGGAATGTATTGACGATACGAATGCCGAGCCGCTCTCCAAGCAACCGTCCCACCTGCAGCATCTTCAGTTCGCTGTCGACGTCGAGGCCATAGCCGGATTTGACTTCGAGCGTCGTCACACCCTCGCGCACGAAGGACTCGGCACGTGCCAGCGAATCGGCGAACAGTCGATCGACGTCCGCCGCACGCGTTGCGCGCATGGTCGACACGATGCCACCGCCTGCCCGCGCAATCTCTTCGTACGTGGCGCCGCGCAGTCGTGCTTCGAATTCGTTTGCCCGATCGCCCGCGTGGATCAGGTGAGTGTGGCATTCGATCAATCCGGGAGTGATCCACAGGCCATCGCCCGGTGAGATCGCAGCGGCCGACCATTGCAGTCGGTCCAGCTCGGCCCGTGTTCCCAGCCAGGCAATCCGGCCGTCGCGTATCGCCAGCGCGCCGTCGCCGATGTGGCCGATGCTGTCGTTCGCAGCATCCATCGTCGCGAGATCGATGCCGATCCAGAGGCGATCCCAGAGGTGCGGTGGTGCAGCGCGCGCGCTCATGATGCCGAGCATATACTTTCCGCATGTCGCTGCTGACGCACTTTCGTTTTGCCCAGGCGTGGCTTCCCGAAGGATGGCGAGCGAACGTCGTCATCGGTGTCGGGGAAGACGGCAACATCGTGTCGGTGCAACCGAACGACACCACGCATCAGGCAATCGCAGTTGCCGGTGCGGCCCTGCCGGGCATGCCGAATGTACACAGTCATGCATTCCAGCGTGCGATGGCGGGGCGCGCCGAACGCCGGTCGACCGGTCGCGACAGTTTCTGGACGTGGCGCGAGACCATGTACGAGCTCGCGCGCCGCATGACGCCGGAACATCTGAACGCCGTGGCCGCGCAGTTGTACGCCGAGATGCTGAAGGCCGGGTATACAACGGTCTGCGAATTCCACTATCTGCATCATCGACCGGATGGCTCGCCCTATGCCGAAAGCGGCGTCATGGCGCATGGCGTGATCGATGCGGCAATCGCTGCGGGCATCGGCATGACACTGTTGCCGACGCTGTATTGCACCTCGGACTTCGGCGCCGAACCGCCGACCGCACGACAACGCCAGTTCGTCACCGATGTACCGCAGTTCCTGCGCCTGCTCGATGAGCTGTGCGCGAGAACGCGCGATTCCAGCCAGGTGGATGTGGGTGTTGCGCTCCACAGTCTGCGTGCAGTGCCGCCGGCACCATTGCGGGAAGTCGTGGACGCGCTGTCGTCGCGAACGCGATGTCCGGTGCACATTCACATCGCCGAGCAGGAGCGGGAAGTGGCTGAGTGCGTCCGCCACCATGGACGGCGACCCATCGAATGGCTGCTCGACAACGTTGCGGTCGATGATCGCTGGTGCCTGGTGCATGCAACGCACGCCACCAGCGCCGAACTGGAAGCAGTGGCTCGCAGTCGTGCAAGCGTCGCGCTGTGCCCGACGACCGAGGCGAATCTCGGTGACGGCACCTTCGACTTGCCGCGCTTCCTGGAAGCGAAGGGTGTCATGGCCATCGGCTCCGACAGTCACATTTCCATATCGCCGGTGGAGGAGTTGCGCTGGCTCGAGTACCAGGCGCGGCTCCTGCGACGCGAACGCAATGTGCTGGCCGATGCAGAACACTCGACGGGTGCGCGTCTGTGGCGCCTGGCGTGCGACGGCGGCGCGCAAGCCAGCGGCCGTCGCGTCGGTGCGCTGCTTACCGGCTGTCGCGCAGACATCGTCGTTCTCGATCTCGATTCGCCCACGCTGATCGGCCGCGACGGCGACGCGATCATCGATACCTTCATCTTCGCCGGCCAGCCCAATCCCGTGCGCGACGTCATGGCCGGCGGCCGCTGGGTCGTCCAGAACGGACGACACTTCGCCGAGGAGACCATCGCGGCCGGGTATCGTCGTGCGGTGCTCGCCTTGAATGGCCAAGAGAGGGAGCCGCAAAAGACCGCATAAAAGAAGGAAAAAATTCTGAAAGAAATTCTCTTCTCTTATGCGGTCTTTCGCGGCCTCTTGTCTTCTCTCCATTCCGCTTGCCATACAACGCCGCGAGCAGGAACATCGGGTGACTTCTGATCGTCGAGGGTTGGCACATGAATGCCCGGACTCCGCCTGCGTCGGATCGGTTCGTCGGTGCACGCCCGGTGAAGGCGCCGCGCGGCACGCAGAAGTCCGCGGCGAGCTGGCTGACCGAAGCGCCGCTGCGGATGCTGATGAACAACCTCGATCCCGAGGTGGCCGAGAATCCGGATGAACTCGTCGTCTACGGCGGTATCGGTCGCGCTGCGCGCAACTGGGAGTGTTTCGACAGGATCGTCGAAACACTACGTTCGCTGGCGAACGATGAGACATTGCTCATTCAGTCAGGAAAGCCGGTGGGTGTGTTCCGTACTCACGAGGACGCGCCGCGGGTACTGCTCGCCAATTCGAATCTGGTGCCGAAGTGGGCCACCTGGGATCACTTCAACGAACTTGACCGGCGCGGGCTGATGATGTTCGGGCAGATGACCGCGGGCTCTTGGATCTACATCGGCAGCCAGGGCATCGTGCAGGGCACGCACGAAACTTTCGTCGAAATGGGACGCCGGCATTTCGGCGGCAATCTCACGGGCAAGTGGATTCTCACCGCCGGACTTGGCGGCATGGGAGGCGCGCAGCCGCTGGCGGCGACGATGGCGGGCGCGAGCATCCTGTGCATCGAATGTCAGCAGAGCCGCATCCAGAAACGACTCGATACGCGCTATCTCGATGTGCAGGCGCCGACGGTCGAAGCTGCGCTGCAGATTCTTGCGAATGCCGAACTGACCGGCGAGCCGGTGTCCGTGGCTGTGCTGGGGAATGCCGCGGAGATCGTGCCTGATCTGCTTCGACGCGACGTTCGTCCGCATGCCGTGACCGATCAGACATCCGCGCATGACCTGGTCAATGGCTATCTGCCGCTCGGGTGGACGGTGGAGCAATGGATCGAGATGCGCGCGCGCGATCCGGACTCGGTGGCGGCAGCGGCACGCCTGTCCGCGGCGGAGCATGTGAAGGCGATGCTCGGTTATCACAGGCTCGGCATCCCCGTCTTCGACTACGGCAACAACATCCGCCAGGTGGCGCTCGATGCCGGCGTGACGAATGCCTTCGATTTTCCCGGATTCGTGCCGGCCTACATCCGTCCGCTGTTCTGTCGCGGTGTCGGGCCCTTCCGCTGGGTTGCGCTGTCCGGCGATCCCGAGGACATCCATCGCACCGATGCGAAAGTGAAGGAACTGATTCCGGACGATCCGCACCTGCATCGCTGGCTCGACATGGCGCGCGAACGTATCCGGTTTCAGGGGCTGCCCGCACGCATCTGCTGGGTCGGGCTCGGGCAGCGTCATCGCCTCGGTCTTGCGTTCAACGAGATGGTGGCGTCCGGCGAACTGAAGGCCCCGATCGTCATCGGCCGCGATCATCTCGACTCCGGCTCGGTGGCCAGCCCGAATCGCGAGACCGAAGGCATGAAGGATGGGTCAGACGCGGTCTCGGACTGGCCCTTGCTCAATGCGCTGCTGAATACGGCGAGCGGTGCCACCTGGGTGTCGCTGCATCATGGCGGCGGTGTCGGGATGGGATATTCGCAGCATGCAGGAGTCGTCATCGTTTGCGACGGCAGCGATGCCGCAGCCCGTCGCATCGAACGTGTGCTCTGGAACGATCCGGCCACGGGCGTGGCGCGGCACGCAGACGCCGGTTATGACGAGGCGATCGAGTGTGCGCGCGAGAATGGATTGAACCTGCCGATGGTATGAATGAAAGAAGCGGTTAGCGGTTAGCGGTTAGCGGATAGTTCAGAGGCTGACGCCAATGCCTTCCGGAATGGCGCGGCAGCGCTCTTAACCAACCGCTAACCGCTAACCGCCAACCGCTTCCTCCGGGAAATGCACATGCAGCCCTACACCTTCCATCGCGGTGCGCAGCCGTTGCTGATCAGTATTCCCCATGCGGGTACCGCTGTCCCCGACGAGATCGCCCGCCGCTTCGCTGCAACTGGCCGCGAACTGCCGGATACCGACTGGTATGTCGATCGCTTGTATGACTTCGCCGTCGAACTCGGTGCGTCGATCGTCGCCGCAACGTATTCGCGTTACGTCGTCGATCTGAATCGGGCGCCCGACTCGGCGGCCCTGTACGTCTCCAGTCCCACGTCGCCCGTGTGTGCGCTGCAGACTTTTGGAGGTGACGCCATCTATCTGCCAGGGATGGAGCCCGACGACGCGGAAGTCGCGGATCGTATCGAGCGCTACTGGCATCCCTACCACCAGTGCATCGCCGAAGAGCTGTGGCGCATCCGCTCCGAGCACGGTTACGCCTTGCTGTGGGATGCGCATTCCATCATGAGTCGCGTGCCCGGCCTGTTCGAAGGAGAACTGCCGGCGTTCAATTTCGGGACCCGGGATCATGCGGCTTGTCCTGAGAATATCGCGCGGGACCTGCTGCATGCGGTCGAAACGGACGGGTGTTACCCGGCTGTCCTCAATGGTCGATTCAAGGGCGGTTACATAACGCTGGCCTACGGCCAGCCGGCCGATCGCGTCTGGGCGGTACAACTGGAACTCGCGCAACGGACCTACATGAATGAATCGCCGCGCGGGTCCTGGGAGTCGGCGCGTGGCGCTGCCGTGGCGGGC
>CAZBKC010000097.1:0-1476 GCA_964492345.1 uncultured Steroidobacter sp.
ATCGGGCTCGGCGCCATGGGCGTCGGCATGGCCCGCAATCTCCACAAGCACCAGTTACTCGCGGCGGTCTGGAACCGCACCGCGGCCAAGGCTGACGCGATGGCTGGCGAGACCGGTTGCGCCGCCGCGAAGGCTCCGGCGGATCTGGCTGACCTGTGCGATGCCATCGTGATATGCGTCTCCGCGGACGACGACGTTCTCGCCACGATCGACGTACTGCTGCCGAACGTCCGACACGACACCATCGTCATCGACTGTTCGACCGTCAGCGCCAACACCGCACGCACCGCCGCGGTCAGGTTGCGCGAGCGTGGCGCGCACTTCATCGATGCACCCGTGAGCGGCGGTGTCGAAGGTGCACGCGATGCAACGCTGGCCGTCATGTGCGGCGGCGACGAGAACGTGTTTCAACGCGCTCGACCCGTCCTCGAAGCGATGGGGCGCACCGTCACGCACTTCGGCCCGACGGGTTCAGGCCAGGCCGCCAAGGCAACGAACCAGATCCTGTGCGCCGGCGTGATCCAGGCGGTCGCGGAAGCCATGGCCTTCGCCAAGGCCGAGGATCTGCCTCTGGACAAGCTCATCGAAACGCTCGGCAAGGGAGCCGGGTCGAGCTGGTACTTCGTGAACCGCGCACCCAACATCGTGCGCGACAGCTATCCCGCCGGTTTCCGCGTGCGCCTGCACGAGAAGGATCTGAAGATCTGCCAGGCCATGGCGCAACGTCACGGCGTGCAGTTGCCGCTGATCGAGATGACGCTGGTCCACTATCGGCGGCTCATCGAACAGGGCCACGGTGACGAGGACATCTCGACGCTGTTCCATCTCAAGGATGCGTTGTTCGCGGCCGCGGCGGGCGATCCCAAGCGCGCCGGGAAGTCCCAGTAAAGCGGGCCGCGATGTCTGCGACCGACCCCGACACCCGCGGCAGTTCAACCCGACTGTTCCTGCCTGATTTCTGCCAGGGCCCGGCGGTTCTGGCCATCGTGCTGATCGCCGAACTCGTTGCGATCATCTTCGCCATTGCGCGCCAGGCGCTGCACGAGAATTTCTGGATCGACCTGGCGAGTTCGTCGCTGTTCCTGCTGTGGGTCGGACTGGTTTGTGCGGCAGTGCTGTGCCGCAGCCGGTTGTGGTTGCAGCGCATGCCGGCCGCACGCGCCGCGATGATCGCGATTGCGCTGCTGGTCGCCACCGTCGCTGTGGTCTCGGAAGTCGTGTACCAGGTTGGCGCTGCATGGAACCCCGGCCATATCGAATCGAGCCCGCTGTTCCCGAACACGCACGCGAGCTTTCTGCTGCGCAATATCGTCGTGGGATTCATCGTGAGTGCACTCGCACTGCGTTACTTCTACGTGAGTGCGGAATGGAAACGCAGCATCGAAATGGAAGCGCTGGCGCGCATTCGCGCCCTGCAGGCACGCATCCGGCCGCATTTCCTGTTCAACAGCATGAACTCCATCGCGGCACTCACGC
>CAZBKC010000097.1:1486-1947 GCA_964492345.1 uncultured Steroidobacter sp.
GGCGGTGGAAGATCTCGCCGATCTGTTCCGCGCGAGCCTTGCCGAAGCCGACACCATGATCCCCCTGCGCGAAGAACTCGACATTGCGCGAACGCATCAGCGCATCGAGCAACTGCGCCTCGGTCCAAGGCTGCAGGTGAACTGGCAGATCGCGGATCTGCCGCTCGACGCGCAGGTACCGAGCCTCATCGTGCAACCTCTGCTGGAGAACGCCGTGTATCACGGCATCGAGATGCTGCCGTCCGGCGGCACCGTGACGATCACCGGACGGCGCCACGACCGTGATGTCGAGATCGAGGTACGCAATCCGATTCCCGCACAGTCGGGCTACGGCGAACGCGAGGGCAACCGCATGGCGCTGGAAAACATCCGCCAGCGCCTCGAACTGGCCTGGCCGGGCCGCGCCCGCGTCGAGACACTCCAGGAAGGCGGCGAGTTTTCCGCCCGCCTCGTCTTCCCGT
>CAZBKC010000097.1:1957-9640 GCA_964492345.1 uncultured Steroidobacter sp.
TCAGCAGGTTCATAGGCGATGCAGAGAAGCGGTTAGCGGTTGGCGGTTGGTCGGAACCGGAATTCGAACGGTTCCCCCCTCCTCCGTTTGCGAACCGCCAACCGCCAACCGCCAACCGCTTCTCTGCATCGCCTATGAACCTGCTGATCGTTGACGACGAAGCACCGGCCCGCGACCGGTTGCGGCGGCTGCTCGAGGAAATCGGCGACTGCCAGTCGATTGCCGAAGCCGGCAATGGCGAGGATGCGCTCGCCTACTGCAGCGAGAAGCAGCCGGACATCGTGCTGCTGGATGTGCGCATGCCGGGCCTGTCCGGTATCGAAGTCGCTCGCCACATCGATACGCTGCAGGATCCACCCGCTGTTATCTTCACGACGGCCTACGATCAGTACGCGGTCGAAGCCTTCGAGACCGAGGCTGTCGGCTATCTGCTCAAGCCGGTCCGCAAGGAGAAGCTTGCGCATGCATTGCGTCATGCGGCGCGCATCTCGCCGTCGCGACTCGTCAAGGTCGCGCAATCGGCGAGGCTGGAGCATCGCCGCGACCAGATCTGCGCGCGCCTTGGCGATCAGTTGAAGCTGATTCCCCTGGCCGACATCTACTACTTCCTGGCGGATCAGAAGTACGTGACCGTGCGCCACAGGGGCGGCGAGAGCCTGATCGACGAATCGCTCAAGGCCCTGGCAGAAGAATTCGCGACAGATTTCGTGCGCATCCACCGCAATGCGCTGGTCGCCGAGAAACAGATTTCAGCCGTCGAGCGCACTGAGGAAGGCAAGTACAACGTACGTATGCGCGAATGCGGGGACGTGCTGGAAGTCAGCCGCCGTCACGCCGCGGAACTGCTCCGTCGCATCCGCGGGGAAGCGTAAGAGCCAGGACTTCACACAGAGAGCACAGAGATCACAGGGGTCGGAGTCTGAGAAGAAGACTCTTCTCTTTTTCCTGAAACTCTGTGTTCTCTGTGATCTCTGCGTGAACTCTTCTTCCGGCTCTATGTCGGCTCAGCGCAGCAGCCGGAAGATCCGTCGTCCGGCCGTGAGGAACACTGCGCCGCGACCGGCCCAGCTCAACAACCGCCGCGGGCCGATCAACGTGAGCAGGGCGATGCCACCGACCAGCAATGCGGGACGCGTCGCGTAGCGGCGGACGAGGTTGATGCCGTGATCCACCGCCCCCAGGCGGCCTTCGATGCTGTCGGCGATGTGCGCGAGTTCCTCGCGTTGCAGGGCGCAGTGCGCACGCAGCGCGGAGCGCCGTTGCGCGAGCGTGCGGGTGCGTTCATTCACAGTCGTGCCCGTAACTGATCGCGATCCCTGGCGAGTTCGGCGAGCGTCGCATCGAGCATCGGCGGCTTCGCCTTCAGCCTGCGCATGAGCAGGAGGCCACCGATCGCCGCGATCAGCAGGAAGGCGCCGGTCATGCTGAGCGCAGCGAGAATCCGGTGCGTATCCCAGAACACGAAGATGATGGTCAGCGCGCCGAGGAAGAGCGCCATCATCGCAGCGAACAGGGTAACGAAGGACCAGATCAGGAGCTGTGCGACTTCCCGAACTTCTTCCTGGATTTCCGTCGTCAGCAACTGCAGGCGCGTGTGCGCAATCGCGACCAGCGTCGCGACGAAGTTGCTCATCGACTGGAACAGTCCGGTGACCGGCGCGGGATTGCGATCGTGAGGACTGTCATCCATGCGTGCGGTACCCGGTCGGAGAAGGCTTCATCGGCGACTGATCAGGATACCGAGCACCAGTCCGATGCCTGCGGCGATACCGACCGACTGCCAGGGATTGTCGCGGACATACTCTTCGGTGGCATCGGCCAGTTCCCGAGCCCGACGCAGCGCCTCCTCTTCCACTTCGGACAGGCGCGCACGTGCCTGGCGCAACGATTCCTCGGCGCGCGCCCGCACTTCCTGAATCTTCTCGCCGGTCTGGGCCGATGTTGCGCGCAGCAATGCCTCGGCGTCGTTCATGACGGTCTTGAGATCTTCGACCAGTCGGTCTTTGGTTACTTCGCTGCTCATTGTGGATCCTCGGCTGCGTTTCCTGGCTCGTGACACCTGAACCGATCTGCCACGCCTCTTGACGCGTGAGCGGCCTGACTTCGCTGCGGGCCCTGATGGCATGGCATGGTATTCCGCGGTTGTAAAACTGAGCAACCCGGGAAAAGACATCAAAGATCCATGATTAACTCGGTAGTTGCCGCAGTGATAGCATTGCCGCGCCTGCCGCTCTTCCTGCTCATCACCTGGCCGGAGTATTCCAATGGAGTTGTCGCCCGATGCGACGGACCGCGACCGCTTCTACCGCCGGACCTTCATGCTCGTCACCTTTGCGGTGCTGGCGCTCGCACTGTACAGGATCCTCACGCCCTTTCTCGGGCCGATGATCTGGGCCGCATTCCTGGCGTTCCTGCTGCATCCTCTGCACGTGCGGCTGACACGCGCCTTCCGCAATCGTCCGCACGCGTCTGCCCTCGTCCTGACATTCGCGGTGCTGATCCTGTTCCTCGGTCCGCTGGGCGCCCTGGCAGCGA
This sequence comes from uncultured Steroidobacter sp., assembly GCA_964492345.1. Classification (GTDB taxonomy): domain Bacteria; phylum Pseudomonadota; class Gammaproteobacteria; order Steroidobacterales; family Steroidobacteraceae; genus Steroidobacter. The sequence goes on from CAZBKC010000097.1 coordinate 4,493, forward strand.
CGTTTGCGGCGCAGGTCGGCGAGCTCGGCCGGTATGTGCAGGAAGCCGTCGCGGACCAGACATCCAACGGCTTCGACCTTTCCAGGGTTCCCTGGCTCAACACGCCCTGGATTCAGGACGGTGTGAGCTGGCTCGAAGGCATGTTCGACATCGATCCGAATGAAGTGGGCGGCTGGCTGCGTCAGGGCGCGAACCAGGGACTGCACTGGCTGGCTTCCATTGGCGGGCGCGTATTCCTCGGCGCCATCGGCACGGTTGCCGGATTCGTACTGATGCTGTTCCTGCTGTTCTTCTTCGTCCGCGATGGCCGCGAGATGCTGACCACCGCGCGCGAGCTCATTCCGATGAAGGAAGAGCAGAAGTCGCGCCTGTTCGATCACCTGGCCTCGGTCACGCGCGCCATGGTGCTCGGCACCGGCTTGACGGCGCTGCTCCAGGGAACCCTGGTGGGTATCGCCTTCCTCATCGTGGGTCTGCCCTCGCCTCTGGTATTTGCCGTGATCGCGGTGCTGGCCTCCCTGCTGCCTTTCGGCGGCACCGCGCTGGTCTGGGTGCCCGCAGCAATCGTGCTCGCGACGCAGGGGCGCTGGGGAGCGACCCTCTTCATGGTGATCTGGGGTGCGCTGCTCGTTTCGCTGGTCGACAACGTCGTTCGGCCGATGCTGGTTTCCGGACGCGCGAATGTCGGCACGCTCACCGTGTTCATCGGCGTGCTCGGCGGCCTCGCCGCATTCGGCGCCATCGGCCTGTTTCTCGGACCGGTGGTCCTCGCCCTGATCATCGCCCTGATCCGTCTGTTTCTCGAAGTCCGGCACGCCGAGACGCCGTCCGCCGCGCCGGTCCCGGCACCCTCCCGTCGCACCGCAGACGCCCCGCCGGCACCGAGTGCCGAATGACTGACCGCTCCCTGCGAATCGCCACGCGTCAGAGCCGGCTGGCACTGTGGCAGGCCAACCATGTCGCTGCGCTGTTGCGCGAGCGTCATCCCGGCGTGAACGTCGTGCTGGTACCGATGACCACACAGGGCGATCGCGTGCTGGATCGTCCGCTGGCGCAGGTGGGCGGCAAGGGTCTCTTCATCAAGGAGCTGGAACTGGCGATCGCCGAAGACCGTGCCGATATCGCGGTTCACTCGATGAAAGACGTGCCGAGCGAACTGCCGCCCGGCATGACGCTCGCCGCGATGCTGCCGCGCGCCGATGCGCGCGATGCGTTCGTGTCGCAGAAGTTCGTCGACTGCCTGTCGCTGCCGCAGGGAGCGCGGGTCGGGACATCGAGCCTGCGACGGCAATGTCAGCTCAAGGCACTGCGGCCCGATCTGGATATCCAGCCCCTGCGCGGCAACGTCGATACGCGACTGCGCAAGCTCGACGAGGGTGACTACGACGCAATCATCCTGGCCGCCGCCGGCCTCACGCGTCTCGGCTACGCACAGCGCATCCGCCAATACATCGATTTCGACCAGTCGCTGCCGGCTGTCGGCCAGGGCATCGTCGGGATCGAATGCCGCGCCAACGACGAACGCAGCGTGCACCTGACCCGCGTCCTCGACGATCGGACTTCGCGCCTGTGCTGCGAAGCCGAGCGCGCCTTCGCCCTGCGCCTGCAGGGAAGCTGCCAGTCGCCGATCGCCGGGCATGCGCGGCTGCAGGGCAGGGAAATCACGCTGCGCGGCGTCGTCGGTTCGGAAGACGGCAGGACGATCTATCGCGGCACCTGCAAGGGCACCGCACCGCACATCGTCGGCGTGGAACTCGCCGAACGTCTGCTGAGCGCCGGCGCGGATGCGTTGCTGGCAGAGCAGCGCGCACAACAGGCAGCGCACGGGGCGGCGCCTTGATTCCTGCTGTCATACCGCCGCTTACCGGGCTGTCGGTCCTCGTGACACGGCCGGCCCTGCAGGCCGAGAGCCTCGCCGCGACGATTCGCGCGAGCGGCGCCGACGCTTTCGTCCTGCCCGCCATCGACATCCGGCCGCTGGCAAGCGTGTCGACCGGGACATACGACCTGGTGGTATTCGTCAGCGTCAACGCGGTGGAGCATGGTGCGCGGAGCATCGCCCGGTCGGCGACCACACGCGTCGCCGCCATCGGCAAGGCGACCGCTGCGGCGCTTGCGGCCATCGACTGGCCGGTCCATGTCGTCCCCGAGCGCGGCTTCACCAGCGAAGCGCTGCTGGCGCACCCGGATCTCGCGATCCAGGCCGGCGCACGCGTGCTCATCGTTCGCGGCAGCGGCGGGCGCGAGCTGTTGCAGCAGACGTTCCTGGCACAGGGCCTGTCGGTCGATCTGCTGGACGCCTACGAACGCGTGCTGCCGCAGATCGACGCAGCGCGGCGCGATCAGCTCGAAGCGGCCTGGTCAGCGGGGGAGATTCCCGTCGCGACGGCAACCAGCGTGGCAACACTGACCAATCTGCTCGCATTGCTCGGTGAGTCCGGCCGCGAACGGCTGAAGAGCGCGCCGCTCGTCGTGCCGAGTCCGCGCGCGCGCGAAGCCGCGTTGCAGCTGGGCCTGCGGGGGGAATGTCTGATCGCGTCCGGCGCCGACGATGCCTCCATCGTCGGCGCCCTGGCGCAATGGCACGCACGCGCACGCACGGCGGCCTGATACCGGCAAGCCCGCATTTGGCGGGTGCGATACGGGCTGCCATACTTGCCCGCGCTTCGCGCCGCCCGTTGCCTGTGTCATGGTCGATACGCATCCCGACAGTATTCCCCCACAACCGACATCGCCCGTCGTGCCCCGACGCGCGCACACGTATAGCCGTCTGACCACTGCAATCGCCGTCCTCGCATTGGCCATGGGTGCCTATGCGTTGTGGCGCCTCGACATCGCCCGCGACCGTGTCGATCAGCTCAATCAGCAACTGACACAGGCGAACACGCAGCGCGAAGTACTGCAGTCCGAGATCCGCGCGATCGCCGAGCGCGAACAGATCGCACGGAGTGCCATCGAGCAGCGACTGGACGGGCTGAAAGATGCGCCGAAGCAATTGCAGGAATTCGCAACGGCACTCGAAGAACTGCAAGGCCGCACGGAAGGTCCGGAACGTGCCTGGTCGCGGACCGAAGCCGCCTTCCTGATGGAACTGGCGCAGCAGCGCCTGGCGCTCGATCGCGATGTCGATACCGCCATTGCCGCGCTCGAGGCCGCCGATTCGCGACTCGCTTCGCTGCGCGATCCGGCCGTGGCACCCGTGCGGCAGCAGATCGCGCGCGAAGTTCAGGCGCTGCGCGCAGTGGTGCGGCCCGATATCTCCGACATCATGGCGCGTCTCACCAACGCCGAGGAACAGGCGGCCGACGCGACGGTGCTGGGCATCGTCGCGGTCGAACGCACAACACCGGTCACCCAATTGCCGGAGGGGTTTCTCGCGCGAGCATGGGCGGTCGTACGCAACGCCATCGCCGGTCTCGTCACTGTGCGCAAGATCGATACGCGCGGCGGCAATGTCGTGACGCTCGAAGAGCAGGCGCTGCGGCGCCAGCATCTGCAGTTGCTGCTGTACTCGGCACGCGCGGCCGTCGTGCGTCACGACAGCACGGCCTATCGCAGCGCATTGGCCGGGGCGCGCCAGTGGCTCGGTGAGTTCTTCGATCTCACCGACGCCAAAGTCGCCGCGCTTGCAAAGCAGGTGCAGGTGCTCGAACCGGTGAATATCGATCCGCCGCTGCCCGATGTGTCGAAATCCTCGCAGGCCCTGCAACGGCTGCTGCCGGAACGGCGCACTCCACAATGAAGACCGGGCTGTACATTGCTGCGGCATTGATCGGCGGTGCCCTGTTGGCGCATCTGCTGCTCGCCGACCCCGGCTACGTGGCGATCCGCTTTGCCGGCCGTCTCATCGAGATGTCGGCGATCACGTTTGCACTGCTGATGGTGGGCACGTACTTCCTCATTCGCTGGATCCTCAAGCTGGTCAATGCGCGGCGACTGTGGCGTGAAGCGCAGATCCAGCGACGCCAGGACCGCGCCCGACGCAGCCTCGCCCGTGGCCTGCTGGAAATGTCGGAAGGCGAATGGCTCGCCTCGGAACAGACGCTCACGGGCGCGGCACAGGAAGCAGAATCACCCGCTGCGCACTATCTTGTCGCCGCGCGTGCTGCCGATTTGCAGGGCGCCACGCAACGTCGCGACGAACTGATCGCCAAGGCCCTGGAGTCATCCGGCGACCGGCGCGCACCGGCGCTGATCATGCAGGCGGAGATGCACCTCAGGCACAAGCAGTATCAGGCGGCGCTGGAGGCACTGAACCAGCTTGCCGCGAGCGGTGAAAGCAATTCGCGCGCCGTGATCCTGACGGCGCGGATCCTGCATCAGATCGGCGACTGGGAAAGGCTGCAGGAGCTGGAACCCCGCCTGCGCACGACACGCGGCGTCACCGCAGCCTTCGCTGACGAGACGGTGGCGCAGATCTATCTCGACCGGTTGCAGGCGGCCGGCAGGAGCCGGGACGACAAGGTGCTCGCGCGGGTATGGAAGGAACTGCCGAAGACATTGGCGCAGCGCGCCGAGATCATCGTGGCGTATGCGCGCGCGGCGATGGCGTGCGACCAGGACGATGCAGCCGAAGCCGAGCTGCGCCGGTTCCTCAACAAGCAATGGGATGAATCCGCCGTGCTCGTCTATGGCGAACTCGACACCGCAGAACCGCTGGTGACGCTCGAACGCGCCGAGCAATGGCTGCCCGAACACGCCGAAGACTCCGCGCTGCTGCTGAGCTGTGCGCGGCATTCGATTCGCGCCGAACTCTACGGCAAGGCGCGCAGCTACCTGGAAACCAGCATCGCGATACGCCCGCGCCTCGAAGCATGGCAACTGCTCGCCAACCTCTTCGAACAACTGGGCGAGCGTGAACGCGCCATCAAGGCACTGAACGACGCACTGACCCACGCCGTCGGCCGCAAGGCACCACTGCCGAAGATCCGCGCCCGCCGCTGGATCGATCGGCGGCAGACGGAGCGGAGAGGGAATTGAGTGACGAGGCGACGCAGTGACGAAGACAACCGCAACATGAATGGCACTAAGTTAATCGCTCGCTGAAGCTCTTCACCTCTCCTTGGGGAGAGAGGTCGCGCGCAGCGCGGGTGAGGGGGTTCGCGCAACGCGCGACGGCTTGAGCGCGGCACTGCCGCGTCCCCTCAC